>CAYLPM010000501.1:0-3878 GCA_964385525.1 uncultured Gemmatimonadaceae bacterium | reverse complement strand
GGATGCTGCAGCGCATCCTCGAGCGTCGCGTTCTCCAACCGTTCGCGGCTCCAGTCGCGAAAGGGGCCGCCGGACGCTGTGAGCACGATCCGGCGAACGTCCGCGCGCACCCCGCCGGCCAGGCACTGCAGGATGGCCGAGTGCTCGCTGTCCACCGGGACGATCTCCCCGCCGCCGCGGCGACCGGCGGCGGCGACGAGATCGCCCGCGAGCACGAGCGTCTCCTTGTTCGCCAGCGCCACCCGCTTCCCTGCCTCGAGCGCCGCGAGGGTGGCATCCAGTCCGGCCGCGCCGACGACGGCGTTGAGGACGATGTCGGCGTCACGATGGGTCGCGGCATCGACGAGGCAGCTCGCCCCGGTCCGCCACTCGACCTCGGGATCGCGCCGGCCCGCGCCGGCGCCAGCGGCGACAGCGGCGCCGACGCCGCGCACGCACCCCACGTAGGAGGGCCGGTGTTGCGCCACCTGCTCGCGCAGCAGCTCGACGTTGTCGAACGCCGTCAGCGCCGCCACCCGGAACCGCTCCGGATGCCGCCCGATCACGCGTAGCGCGGTCGTGCCGATCGAGCCCGTGGAGCCGAGGATGGCGACGCCACGGGGACTCAATGCGGCGCCGGGATCAGCAGCCATCCGAGGAGGAGATAGGAGCCGGGGAGCACGAAGAGGAGGCTGTCGAAGCGGTCGAGCACGCCGCCGTGCCCCGGGATGATGTGGGAGCTGTCCTTCACCCCCGCCTCGCGCTTGAGCAGGGATTCCGCGAGATCGCCCACCTGCGCGGACACGCTGATGAGCACACCGAAGGCGATGATGCCGGCCGGCCGCATCGCGAGCTGGGCGGCCGGTTGCAGGACGGACACGATGTACAACCACGCGAGCAGGACTGCGGCCACGAGACCGCCGATCGCGCCGGCGACGGTCTTGCCCGGGCTCACGGATGGAATGAGCTTCCGCCGGCCGAAGGCCCGGCCCACGAAGTAGGCCGCGATGTCGGTTCCCCAGGTGAGCACCAGCGGGAGCCCGATCAGCGCGAGACCGGCGAGATCGCCGACCGCGTAGTCATGATAGCGGACGGCGTGGCCGAAGGCGAGCGTTCCCCCCGTGTAGGCGATGCCGAACACCGTCACGGACACCGCGAGCAGCGGACGTCCCTCGACACCTCGCGTCCAGATCGCGATGCTCAGCAGCACGAGCGGCAGCACCGCCATCAGTGCGAGCAGCTGGCCGCGCGAGGGCGCGAACAGCCGCAGCGAGTGGGCGTACACGATGAGCGGCACCGCCGCCGCGAGCACGATCCCGAACCGGTCGAGCGGCGCCACGCCGCCAGCGCGCGCGATGCGAAACAACTCCCACGCCGCGAGCGCGGCGATCGCGGACAGCAGGGTGGCGAGCCAGGCGCCCCCCAGGAAGATGATGCCGATCGCCAGCGGGACGGCGATCACGGAGAACAGGACGCGCCGCGCGAGCTCCGACATCGGGCCCGCTCAGACTTCCATGATGTCGGCTTCCTTCGCCTTGACCTGTTCCTCGATCCGGTGGATCGCGTCGTCGTGGATCTTCTGCAGCTCCTTCTCCGCCTGCTTCTTGTCGTCCTCGGAAACGCCCTCCAGCTTCTTTATGCTGTCCCGGCACCCGGTGCGCGCGTGGCGGATCGCGATGCGCCCTTCTTCGGCCAGCTTGTGCACGACCTTCACCAGGTCGCGCCGGCGCTCCTCGTTGAGCGCCGGCAGCGGCACCCGGATCGCGCCGCCCTGCGACGCCGGATTGAGCCCGAGGTCGGAATCGCGGATCGCCTTCTCGATCGCCTGCGAGAGTCCCTTGTCCCACGGCGTCACCGTGAGCATGCGCGGCTCGGGGGCCGAGACGCTGGCCACCTGCGAGAGTGGCATCGACTGGCCATAGGCATCGACGCGCACCGTGTCGAGCAGCGACGGCGAAGCCTTGCCGCTGCGGATCGAGCTCAGCTCCTTGCGGCTGTTCTCGATCGCCTTGTCCATCGCGCCGCGGCACTCCTTGAGGATCTGCTGGATGGTGTTCATCGCACGAGGGTCCCCACCCGCTCGCCGCGAACGGCTTTCGCGACGGCGTCGGGTTGGTGAATGTTGAGGACGATCAGCGGCACGTCGTTCTCCTTGCACAGCGTGGCGGCCGTCTGATCCATCACGCCCAGCTCCTGGAGCATCACGTCACGGTAGCTGATCTCCTCGTAGAACTTCGCGGACGGATCCTTCTTGGGATCGGCCGAGTAGACGCCATCGACGCTCGTCGCCTTGATGATGACGTCGGCGCGGGTCTGGATGGCGCGCAGGGCGGCCGCCGTGTCGGTGGAAAAGTACGGGTTGCCGGTGCCCGCGGCAAAGATCACGGTGCGCCCCTTCTCGAAGTGGCGCACCGCGCGCCGGCGGATGTACGGCTCGGCGATCTCCTCCATCCGGATGGCGGTCATGACCCGGGTGACGACGCGCTTGCGCTCGAGGATGTCCTGGAGCGCCAGCGCGTTGATGACGGTGCCGAGCATGCCCATGTAGTCGGCGCTGACGCGATCCATGCCGTTGCGGGCGAGCTGGGCCCCGCGAACGATGTTGCCGCCACCGATGACGAGACCGACTTCAACGCCCAGCTTCAGGACCGCGATCACTTCGTCGGCGAGGCGGTTGATCGTGTCGAAATCGAAGCCGAAGCCCTTCTCCCCCGCGAGTGCCTCGCCGGAGAGCTTGAGCAGAATGCGCTGGTAGCGGAGCTCGCTCACCGCGCGCCCTACTCCTCGCCGAGCTTGAAGCGCGCGAAGCGCCGCACCTGGATGTTCTCGCCGACCTTGGCCGACGCCTCGCGGATCAGATCACCGATCGACTTCTTCGGCTCGCGCACCCACGGCTGGGAGACGAGCACGACGTCCTTGTAGAACGACTCGACCTTGCCGTCCACCATCCTGGCGATGATGGCATCCGGCTTGCCCGAGGCACGCGCCTGTTCCTCGAAGATCCGGCGCTCGCGCTCGACGACGTCGGCCGGCACGGCATCCTTCTCGACGGCGATCGGCGCCGCGGCCGCAATGTGCTCGGCGATCTGCTTCACGAGCTCCTTGAAGTCGTCGGTCCGGGCGACGAAGTCGGTCTCGCAGTTGATCTCCACCAGGACGCCGACCTTGCCGTTGTGGTGGATGTAGCTGCCGACCAGCCCCTCGCTGGTCTGCTTGCCGGTCCGCTTCTCGGCCTTGGCGATGCCCTTCGTGCGCAGGAGCTCGACCGCCTTCTCCATGTCGCCGTTGGTCTCGGTCAGCGCCTTCTTGCACTCCATCATGCCGGCGCCGGTCCGCTGGCGCAGCTCCTGGACGTCCTTGGCGGTGAAGCTCATCGTGGTGCTCATCGGGTCCCTGTCCCGCGGTTCGTGAGAACGCCGCCGGCGGGTGCGCCGGCGGCGTAACACGTCTACTCCAATCGGGCGGCCGACACTACCGCATTACTCGCTCGCCTCGTCGCTGCCGGCCGCCTCGGCGCCGCCCGTGTCGCCTGTGTCGCCTGCGTCGCCTGCGTCGCCTGCGTCGCCCACGTCACCGCCACTCTCGCTCGCAGCTTCCGCGCCACGTTCCTCCGGGGCCTCGCCGGGCTTGCGCAGGCGCTCGATCGCCTCCGGCTTCGCGCGCCGACGGCGCGGACGGCGGCGGCGCTTGCGATCCTCCTCGCCGGCTGGCTCGGCGCCGCGGTCGGAGCTGTAGGTGTAGCTCTCGCCCTCCTCGCTCTCGTCACGGACCGGCGCCGCGAGCCGAGCCTCCGTGATGCAGTCGGCGATCGACCGTGCGATCAGCTCGACCGAGCGGATCGCGTCATCGTTGCCGGCGATCGGCACCGTGATGAGATCGGGGTCGGCGTTGGTATCCGC
>CAYLPM010000500.1:0-3244 GCA_964385525.1 uncultured Gemmatimonadaceae bacterium | reverse complement strand
GGGCTGCACGTCTGCACGCACTGCGGCTTCCAGATCGGCTCGCCGGAGGTGACGCTCGTCCTCGATGGGAACGACGAGCACCTCTCTCCGCGGGAGTCGCTGCTCGACCTGGTCCGGCGCGAGCTCTCACCGGACTACGAGGTCGATGTCGAGCTCGCCCGCGGCGGCATGGCCGTCGTGTTCCGCGCGACGGAGATCGAGCTGGGCCGGCAGGTCGCGCTCAAGGTCCTCCCGCCCGAGATGGCGCTCAGCCAGTCGATGGCCAACCGCTTCAAGCGCGAGGCGAAGATGGCGGCCTCGCTCGAGCACCCGAACATCATCCCGATCTACCGCGTCGGGCAGGCGGGGCGCCTTTTCTTCATCACGATGAAGTACATCGACGGCCGTCCTCTCAGCTCGCTCATCGAGTCGCAGGGGCCGCTGCCGGCACCGCTCGTGTGGCACGTGCTCCGCGGCTGCGCCGGCGCGCTCGCGCACGCGCACGAAAACGGGATCATCCATCGCGACATCAAGGGCGCCAACATCCTGCTCGACACCGAAGGGCGCGTGATCGTCTCCGACTTCGGCGTTGCGCGCGCGCTCGAGGATGCCTCGATGACGGCGAGCGGCTCGGTGATCGGGACGCCACATTTCATGAGCCCCGAGCAGTGCGCCGGCAAACGCGTCGCGCCCCAGAGCGATCAGTATTCGCTCGGCGTCCTCGGCTTCCAGATGCTCGCCGGCCACATCCCGTACGATGCCGAGACGATCGCCGCGGTCATGCATCATCACTTCTTCACGCCGATCCCGCCGCTCGGCAGCGCCCGGCCCGACGCGCCACAGGCGCTGGTCGACATCGTGAACCGGGCGCTCGCCAAGAGTCCGAAGCAGCGGTACGGCACGACGCAGGAGATGCTCCAGGCGATCGAGGCCGTCCCGATATCCGATGCCGATCGGCGGTGGGGCGAGGCGATGCTGCGAGAGCTCGCCGCCGGTGTGGCGATCCCGCGCATCAGCGCCGGCGAGCTGCCGCCGCTGCCCGAAGTCATGCAACTCTCGGGGCCGGTCTCCACGCAGCAACCCATCTTCACGCCGTCGGAAGCGAGCGCCGAAGCGGCAGGGTTCATGAGCGCTGCAACCAGGATCGACCGCCGGCGGCGGAGCGTGCTCATGCTCTCCGGCATCGGCGTCGTCGGCCTCGCGACGAGCGCGATGGTGTGGTTGGCGTCACAGGGGGTGGTTGGCGGCGGGACGGCGTCCGACGACGGCGGCCAGCCCACGGGATCTGCCGGCCCGCAGCTCGCCGTGGCGGACAGCGCCGCCCCGCCCCCGCCCGCGCGACCGGTCGTCGGGTTCGTGCGAGTGCGTGACCTGCCTCGCGGTGCCTCCGTGAGTATCGGCGGTACGCGCATCGTCAACGGCACCGGTGAGGTGGCACCGGGCACGCACGCATGGCGCATCCAGGCTCCCGGCTACTTCCCGGACAGCGGCACCGTCGCCGTCGTCGCGGGCGACACGCTCTTCATGGACGGGCGGCTCGCCGAGGTGCCGAGGGGACCGCTACCGACCGGAAAGCTCCGGGTCAGCGCGTTTCCCAGGAGCGCGCTGATCGTCGTCGATGACCGGCTGCTGGGCGAGGGCGTGGTTATGGACTCGGTGTTGACCATCGGTGAGCACCGGCTTCGGGTAAGCGCACCCGGCTTCGTCCCGTTCGACACGACCATCACCATCGAGGAAGGCGTGACCACGCCGATTCCGAGAATACAACTCGCAGAAGTCATGGGGCCGCCGTGAGGGCCCTGCTCCTCGCCTCCCTCCTCGTCGTCGGTTTCCGCGCACCGCTCCGCGCCCAGGGCAATACCGAGGAGGCGCTCGACCGCGCCGTGATGTTCTTCGAGGAGCTCCAGGTAGAGCGCGCGCTCACGTTGCTGCGCCAGATCATCTCCCCCGCGTCGCCATACGAGGTGACGCGAGAGCAGCGCGTCCGCGCCTATCAGTACGTCGGCGCCTCGCTGGCGATCGTCGGCATGCGCGATTCGGCCGTCGTGTACTTCCGCGCGGCGATCGAGCGCGACCCCTTCGTGGATCTCGACGCGCAGCGCTTCACGGAGCTCGAGCGCAACGCGTTCGCCGAGGCCCGGCTGCAGCTCTTCGCCATCGGCGTGCGTCCGCTTCGCGACGTCTCCCTCGACCCCGCCACCGAACGCCTGACGTTCGCCGTCGCGACCACTCACACGGCCGGCATGCACGCGGAACTCCGACACGTCGGTTCGGGGCTGCGCATCCCCCTCTTCGAGGGAAGCACCGATGGGGTTCGCGAAATCGCCTGGAGCGGGCTCGATGCGGATGGGCGCATCGCGGCAGAGGGGCGCTACGAGGTCGTGTTCGCGGGTTCGAGCCTCCACACCGGCCGATCGGACTCGACGCGGCTCTACCTCGATCTGGTGCACGACCGCGAGCCGCTCGAGGACACGCTGCCGGCACTCCGTCCCGACGAGCTGCTGCCCGAGCGTCACCCGCCCTCGGCGGCGCCGTTGGTGCTGGCCAAGGGGCTCGGGCTCGCCGCCTCCGCGCTGGTGCTGCCGACCCTGGTGGCGAACGACCAGCTCAATCGTGGCGATCGGCGTCTCGTCGCCGCGATCTCGGGCGCGGCCGCGGCGGTCGGCGTCGTCGCCTCGGTACAGCGTCACCGGCACCGGGACCTGCCCGGGAACATCGCCGCGAACCGGCAGCGACTGCTCGAGCGAGCGGCGGTCAACGCGCAGGTACATCAGCGCAATTCGGCGCGAATCGCCGCGACCAGGCTGCGCATCTCCCCCGCGGCAGGCATCGGACGGTGACGCGCGGCCGGTACTGCGCGGTGACGCTCGGGCGGAAACGCGAGAGTGCATTCGACGCACGCCGCGCGAACACGAATCGGAGCGCGTTCACACCGACTGTGGAGAGGCTCGCCGTCGCCCGCAGTTGCTCCACGCGCTGCGTGGCGCTCGCCATGCTGTGCGTCGTTGCCGGAAGCACGGCGCCCTCGCGAGCCGGCGCGCAGACTGTGCGCGGCGAGATCATCGGTGCGCTCGTCGAGCATCGGCTGACGCTCGGGCAGGCGCCCGAGCGCGAGTTCGGCGCCGCGTTCGGCGTCGCCATGTGGGCACCGGTCATGAGCTGGATGGAGCTCCGGGGCCAGTTGATCGGCGGTGCGCTCGCGGCGCAGACGCCGCAGACCGATGATCGCCGGTTCGGGGAGCTGGACCTCTCGGCGCTGATCGTG
>CAYLPM010000499.1:0-3786 GCA_964385525.1 uncultured Gemmatimonadaceae bacterium | reverse complement strand
GCGAGGGGCGGGACTGGTTCGACGAGTTTACGGATCGTTCCGTCGAAGTTCGAGAGGGCTTCGGCGCCTTCGCCCCCGGGATCAGCACGCCGCCCTGATCCCCTCGCCTCGGCTCCGGATGACGGCGGTGTCGTCCTTCCGATCGACGCAAGAGAGGCCTGGCACCGTCGTCGCTGGCGGTAACCGGATGAGAGCGGTTGAGAAGGTTAAGATGTGTGGGTGCTATTTCTTGGCCTTCCCGTCGTAGTGCCGCTCGCCCGGCCCGACGTAGATCTGCCTCGGCCGCGCGATCTTCTGCTCCTTGTCGAGCAGCATCTCCTCCCACTGCGCGAGCCAGCCCGAAGTGCGCGCGATCGCGAACAGCACCGTGAAGTACTCCGTCGGGAAGCCCATCGCGCGGTAGATCAGCCCCGTGTAGAAATCCACGTTCGGGTAGAGCTTGCGCGAGACGAAGTAGTCGTCGGAGAGCGCGATGCGCTCGAGCTCCAGCGCGATCTCGAGATCCTCGTCGCGGCCCGTGATCTCCAGCACCTCGTCGGCGAGCTGCTTCACGATGCGCGCGCGGGGATCGTAGTTCTTGTAGACGCGATGGCCGAAGCCCATCAGCCGGCCCTTGTTCGCCTTGACGTCGGTGATGAACTGCGGGATGTTCGACTTGCTCCCGATCTTCTGGAGCATGACGAGCACCTGCTCGTTGGCGCCGCCGTGCAGCGGGCCGAAGAGCGCCGCGATCCCGGCCGCGATCGACGAATAGGGATCCACCTGCGTCGAGCCGACGGCCCGGACGGCGCTCGTCGACGCGTTCTGCTCGTGGTCCGCGTGCAGTATGAAGAGAACCTCGAGCGCGCGCACGAACACCGGATTCGCCTTGTACTTCGTCTCCGACATCCGGAAGACCATCGACAGGAAATTCTCCGGGTACGAGAGGTCGTTGTCCGGATAGACGAACGGGAGGCCGCGCATGTGCCTGAGCGCGAACGCGGCGAGCGTCGGCACCTTGGCCAGTAGCCGGATGATCTCGATGTTCCGCTGCTCGGCCTCGAAGATGTCGTGCGCATCTGGGTAGAACGACGAGAGCGCGGCGACGGTGCTGCACAGGATCGACATCGGGTGCGCGTCGTAGCGGAACCCGGTGAGGAACTTGCGAATGTTCTCGTGCACGTACGTGTGGTACGTGATGTCCTTCACGAACGTATCGTACTGCGACTTCGACGGCAGGTCGCCGTTGCGGAGCAGCCACGCGACCTCGAGGAAGTTCGACTTCTCCGCGAGCTCCTCGATCGGGTAGCCGCGGTAGCGAAGGATCCCCTTGTCACCATCGATGAAGGTGATGGCGCTGCGGCACGACGCCGTGTTCAGGAACGCCGGGTCGTAGCTCATCATCCCGAAGTCGCCATCGTCGACCTTGATCTTGCGTAGATCGAGCGCCTTGATCGTGTCGTCGGTGATCGGCAGGCTGTAGCTCTTGCCCGTGCGGGTGTCCTTCACCTCGAGCGCATCGGTCGCCGTTTCCGCTCGCGGCATCGTCGTCGCATCCGCCTTGCTCATCGACCTCTCTCCTCGCTGTTGCCACGCGCGCGCCGTGCGCGCCGCGCGTTCCGTTCCGCAGGTGGGCGGGACGGACCGGCGCGGGCCGGACCGTGGAGTCCCGCAACTTTCAGGCGCGCGGGCGTCGGTTGCCGCGCGGGGCGTAATTTACTTCGGGGCAGGGCCGGATGATATTGCTGAGTGACGCTCCTCGCCATCGCCCTCGTCGCGGCTCTCGGCGGCGCCGTGAACTCGATCGCGGGCGGAGGGACGCTCCTCACCTTCCCCTCTCTGATCGCGCTCGGCATCCCGCCGATCGTCGCCAACGCCACCAGCACCGTCGCCCTTTGGCCCGGCGCCCTCGCGAGCATGTGGGGCTATCGACGCCAGCTCGTCGGCGCACGCACGTGGGCGATCCGGTTCGCCATCCCCAGTCTCTTCGGCGGACTCGCCGGAGCTCTGCTCCTGCTGCGGACGCCCCCCGAACGCTTCTCCCTGATCGTACCGTGGCTCGTTCTTGGCGCGACGCTGCTGTTCATGGCGCAGGGGCCCGTCATGGAGCGCGTCCGCCGACGACGAGCGGCCGCGGCGCCCGCCGATCCCCGAGCCGGCGAAATCCCGGCCGCCGCACCGCTCGCGACTTCCCGATCCGCGGAAAGCCCGGCGCCCCCCAACGCCTCCACCGTCGGGCACGACTCCGGATCGGCACTCGCCGACGAACCCCTCCCTCCACCTCCCTTCATCTTCCTCGCCTTCCAGTTCCTGGTCGGCATCTACGGCGGCTACTTCGGCGCCGGCGTCGGCATCCTGATGCTCGCGACGCTCGGCCTCATGGGCCTCGTCAACATTCACCGGATGAACGGGCTCAAGAACTGGGGCGGGATGTGCATGAACGCCGTCGCCGCCATCACGTTCATCGTGTCGGGGCTCGTGGACTGGCCCGTGGCGCTCGCCATGGCGGTCGGCGCCATCGCGGGCGGCTACGGCGGCGCGCGCCTCGCGCAACGCATCGGTCAGCGGCCGGTCAGGCGCGCGATCATCGCGATCGGACTGCTGTCGACGATCTGGCTGGCGTTTGGACGGTGAGGTCCGGAGACTGAACGAGAGAAGTCGTCAGTGATCAGCGGCGGGTGGCGAGTGGTCAGGAGTGCGTCGGTCGGACTGAAGCTCTCGGGAGCCATTGCGTCCCGAGTCCGTTTTCCAAAGCACTCTTCCGGGCTCGTCGCGGGCAGACCTCGACCGGTGTGCCGTCCTCTGCGTTCCTCTCTGTTTCACTGCGTTCCTCTGCGGTTCAATGTCGGTGCCTGCGCGGTCACGACGTCTCGCCCGCGAGCTCGAGACAGTCGCGCAGCCGCGCAGACTCCCACTCCGAGCCGACGCGATCCGCTAGACGTAGCGCTTCCCGATAGAGCCGTCGCGCTTCGTCGCGGTCGCCGGCGAACAGCCGGACGTCTCCGAGAATGCGATAGCACTGCGAGCGCCGGAGATCGTTCTCCTCCATCTGGAAGTACCCGAGCGCCTCGCTCGCCAGCTCCTCCGCGCGCTCGAACTCCTTCTGCGACGCCAGCGCCTCGGCCGTGTTGAGGCACGCGATCCCCACGAGCTCCAGGTCGCCGACGCGCTTCGCCGCGCGAATCGCCTGGCCGCCGATGATCTCCGCAGACTTCGCCTTGCCGGCATCCACCGCGGCCGCCGCCATGTTCGTGAGCGCGAACGCCTCGCCCCACTGATAGCCCGCCTCGCCGAAGCACTTGTACGAGAACTGGTAGTACTGCTCGGCGCGATGGAAGTCCGCGCGCTGCGCGGCGATCGAGCCGAGGTTCTGGAACGCGATGCCACGCATGCGGTCGTCGATCGAGAGACCGAGCACGCGCTCGAAGATGTTCACCGCCTCGTCGAACCGGCTCAGCTCGAGGAGCACGATCGCCTCGGCATTCAGGGCCTCGGCTTCCAGCTGTTCGAGGTGGGCATCATGCGCGAGCTCGGCGCTCCGCCGCGCGAGGCGCACGGCGTCGTCCCAGCGGCACCACGCGCGATAGACGTGCGACTGCCGGCAGAGGGCCTCGCCGATGACCGCCGGATCCGCGGTCGAGTCCACCGTCGCCTCGTATTGCTGCAGCGCGCGGTCGAGCATGCCGAGCTTCTGAAACCGGACGCCATCCTCGATATGCATGCGCGGATCGGACATCTTGTACCTCTCGAATCGGTGCTGCCGTGGGGTCGCCGCGTGCTCGCAAACTGCCGTACAACCATTTTACG
>CAYLPM010000498.1:0-2255 GCA_964385525.1 uncultured Gemmatimonadaceae bacterium | reverse complement strand
TGATCGCGTTGTACTGCCCGGGCTCCAATCGTCCGATGCGGATGCCCAGGTCTCGTGCTCGTGCCACGCGCCGGAGTGTACGGTGGAACGACCTCATCGCGGTCGCGGAACCGTTTCGAGGCTCCGAGCGTATGGTCTTCGATGATGACTCGCCCGTGGTCGCGCTTTGCCCTCGCGTCGGCTCTCGTGCTCGTCACGGCGGGATGCGCCGCCGTGCAGCCCGGCGGCACCCCGCCATCCGACGGAGAGCCGCTCCCATCGGTCAGCATCCGCATCGGTCCCGATGCGCCCCTCGGCTCGGCTCCGGTTGCGATGCACGCGTCGAGCACCCTGCAGCGTGCGCTGGAGACCGTCACCGGACATGCGCGCATCGAGCTCGCCCCCGGCCGCTACGTGCTCCGGCCGACGGCGTACACCGATCCGACCTGCGGCAACTGCGAGAAAGCCGACACGCCGGCGCAGGCGACGCTCGGGCTGCGGCTCTCCGGCGACGGCATCGAGCTCGTCGGCGCATCCCCGGACAGCGTGATCATCGAGACGAACGCCGGCTACGGCATCCTCATCGAGGACTGTCGCGGTTGCGTGCTGCGCGGCATCACCGTCACCGGTGGCACGCGCGATCCCGATGGCAACGCGACCAGCGCCGCGGTGGTCGTCCGCCGCTCCACCGCGCGGCTCGAGCAGTGCCGGCTGCGCGACAACATCGGCGACTCGGCGACCGTGGCCGGCGTGGTCGTCGGCATCGCGGGGGTCGCCGGGCGCGAGGGTGCCGACGTCTCAGTCGAGCGGTGCCGCATCGAGCGCAACTCGTGGGATGGGATCGCGCTCTATCGCGGCGCGCGCGCGGAGATCCGCGACAACGTCATCGATGGCGTCGACAAGGCCTCGGGCGCACGCATGACCGGCGGGCGCGGCGTCGGCATCGGGCTCACGTGGGATGCGCGCGCCGAGATCGAGGGCAATCTGGTGCGGCGCTACTGGAAGGGCATCGGAGTGTTCGTGAACGCGCGCGCGACCGTGCGGCACAACATCATCGAGGACATCCTCACGTGGGGCATCGCGTACTGGGGGGCGGGCGATGGCAGGCCGTTCGCGGTGATCGAGGAGAACGTGATCTACGAGACGGGGGCGTGCGGCGCGATGATCGACCGCTCGGCGAACGGAGACGATGCGCCCGGTGTGTTCCGGCGGAACGTCATCGTGCGCACGGGCCAGAACGAGCGGTACGATTCCGGCGAGCCGTACTGCTCGCAACGGCCGATCGCGCGCGCGAACGTGCCGGCCGGGTTCGAGATCGCCGGGAATCTGTTGCTCGAGAACAGGCAGCCTGGTGGTGCTCCTCGGGAGCCCGAGACCACTCGTGACGCGTTCATGGAGCGCCCGCCGTCGATCGTCGCGTCGCTTGGCGATCGACCCTCGCTCACCGAATCCACGTTTCTGCGGAACTTCAACCGATGACCATGCTCCGACGACTCGGGCGCGCCGCGACTGCGGTGGTGCTCCTCGCGTGCGCCGCGTCGCCCTCCGCCACCATCGCCACCACCACGTTCGAGCCGAGCCTCGGCATCGACACGACCGTGATGACGCCACTCCGCGGCGGACTCTGGTACCGCGACCTCGAGCCTGGCACGGGTGCCGAGGCGACGCGCGGCCGCACCGTCGCCGTCTACTACACGGGGCTCTTCGCCAGCGGCAGCGAGTTCGAAGCCACCCAGCCGCCCGACGAGCCCGTGCGGTTCCGCCTCGGCGCCGGCGAGGTGATCGCCGGATGGGACCGCGGCATCGCCGGCATGCGCGTGGGTGGCCGGCGGCAGCTCGTGATCCCGCCCGCACTCGCCTACGGCTCCCGCGGCACCGATCGCATCCCCCCGAACGCCGTGCTGGTGTTCACGATCGAACTGGTGGAGGTGCGCTGAGCGGCGCGGTGTCCGGCACCACTTGACGCGCGGGCGTTTGGCACGATATACTTAGCCATATGACACACCCTGCCGAGCATCGGACCTCCGACCTCGCCGAGCTGCGCGCCCGCATCGCGTCCGGCGCGACGCAGGGGCACTACTACCTCGCGCTGCTCGGCCTCCGCGTTTACGAGCCGCTCCGCGTCTACGCCTCCGTGCGCAAGGGCTTCTCCTATGCGGCGTTCGAGCGGCTCCCGCGGAACCGGGGACTCGCCGCGCGCGCGCTCGCCCTGTTGGCGCAGATTCCGCCGCGCACCATGGCCAGGCGCCGCGAGGAGCGGCGCCTCGACCCCGACG
>CAYLPM010000497.1:0-2486 GCA_964385525.1 uncultured Gemmatimonadaceae bacterium | reverse complement strand
CCACGAACGTCCCGTTCACCAGCACGTGCTCGACGCCCTCCGGATACTGGTGCGGCTCGAAGAACGTCGCCATGTCGCGCAGCTCCGTGAGGTCGAGGACGGCGAGGTCGGCGTGCATGCCCTCGCGGATCATTCCGCGGTCGCGGAGGCCGAGTATCTGCGCGGGGAGGCTCGTCATCGAGCGGATCGCATCCTCGACTGAGATCACGCCGCGGTCCAGCGCGAAATGGCGGATCTTGCGCGGGAAGTTGCCGTAGAAACGCGCGTGCGTGCGCGGGCCATCGTCCGGAAGCGCGATTCCAGCGTCCGAGGCGGTGGCGACCCACGGCTGCGCCGCGAACGCATCGAGATCGCTCTCGTGCATCGAGAAGCCGCGCATGCGGCCGCCGCCGGCGCGATTCGGATCGCCGCGCAACTGCAACTGGATCGCCGTCTCGACCGGCGCGAGGTTCCACAGCGCCGAGATCTGAGCCAGGCTCCTGCCGACGAGCGTGGAGTCCGGATAGTCGAAGACGACGACGTTCTCCGCGCCGCCCCGGCGCGCGATCTCGTGCGCGATGTCGCCGCGCAGCATGCGCGCGGTCGCGGTGTCGGCCAGCGTACGGCGGAGCGCCGCGGTGAGATCGGCGCGACCACCGCCGCGCCCACCCGTGCCGGATTCCGCGCGCAGCGCCCACCGCGGAATCAGGACCGTGTTCCCGTCGGTGCCGCTCGTGTTGTACGAGTACTGATCAGCCCAGACGTGCACGCCGCGGGCGCGCGCTCTCTCGATGAGATTGATCGCCGCCAGGCTCGAGCCCCAGTAGTTGGCGCCCTTCGCCTTGATGTGCGACGCGACGACGGTAGCTCCCGTGCGCTCGCCGATCTCGATCGTCTCCCGCACCGCGTCGAGCAGCGTCGGCGGTCCGGGATCGTCCTGGCTCGGCCAGTACCACATGGGATCCTGACCCTCGGCGCGCTCGTGCGAGATGTAGACGCCGCGCCACGGGACGATCTCCTCGACGATCGCGACGACTTCGTCGGTGTTGCTCCAGCGTCCCGGATCGTACTCGAGGCCGGCCGAGATGCCGAACGCGCCCTCGGTCATCGCCTGGCGCACGAGCTCGCGCATCCGCGCGACCTCCTGGGGCGTGGCGAGGCGGCGCGTGGAGTCGCCCATCGCAAGGCGCCGCACCTGCCCGTGTCCGACGAGCAGCATCGCGTTCGTGCCGATGCCGTTCCGCTCGAGGCTCTGGCGCTGCTCGCTGATCGGCCACGGCGAGCGGCCGTCGTGATTAACGACGACGGTGGTGACGCCCTGCATGACGAGGTTCGGCGCGGCGCGAACGCGTGCGTCCTGATCGCGGAAGCCGCCGCGCGGGCCGGAGCCGTCGTCGGCGTGCGAGTGGAGGTCGATGAAGCCGGGGACGACGACCTTGCCGGTGGCGTCGATGGTGCGCGCCGAGGCCGCGCCATCGAGCGCGCCGACGGCGGTGATCCGGCCGTCGCGCACGCCGACGTCGGCGTAGAACCACGGGTTGCCGGTGCCGTCGTAGACGCGGCCGCCGGTGATCAGCAGATCGAACGGTTGCTGCGCGGGGGCAGGCGGTACTCGCTGGGCATCCGCGCGGGCGATGGCGAGCGTGGGGGCGAGCAGGACGAAGCACCACGCGAGCACGAAGCGCCGCGCGCCGCCGCGACGGTGTGGGCGAGAGTGAAACGACATCTGTCCTCCTTGACTTCGTTCCGATGCGGGCGCGATGACCCGACCGCGCGAGCTTAGCCCTCGATCAGAGGATGGGCAATGGCCGCTCCGAGCGGAGGGAACGCGGCACACCTGGAGCTCGTCAGGGGCCGGCTCATCTTCATGGCGAAAGGTCAGTCACCCCGCCCATCACGTCGAAGGCAGCACGAGCGGACGCGGAGCATCGTCGTCAGGCAGCTGCAGGGTCACGGTGAGCCGGGCGCCGATGGCCCGGGCGTACGCGCGAAGCGTCGACACGCGAACGTCGGCGCGGCGCTCGAGCTTCGACACGTCCGACTGCGAGATCCCGAGACGCACAGCGACCTGATGCTGCGTCAGGCCTGCGCGCGACCTGACCTGCGCCAGCGTTTCTCCGGCTTCCCCTGCGGTGTCTCGGCGACGCTCGATCCAGTGACGCCAGAGGGCCGACGTTCCATACATGGGGTGCGCATCGCACAGCCGGAGAATCGTGTCGGCGGTCGTGCCCCAGGGGTCGCGCGCGATCGCGCGAAGAAGCGGGGTCCACGCTTCCAGATCGCCGCGCTCGAGGAGTGCGTCGAGCGCCGCGGGACCGAGCATGGTGACGGCCGTATCCGGCTCGTAGTCGAGATGGCGAAATCGCATCATCAGCTCTCTTCGGCCACGACGTCCAGCACCTCGGCCGCCAGCTCGCGGGTGGCGCCGACGACGGCGTCCCAGTCACGCCACCGCGGCTCGAGCTTGCGATAATGCGCCAGGTCCACGTCGGAGCGGTCGTACGGTG
>CAYLPM010000496.1:0-3603 GCA_964385525.1 uncultured Gemmatimonadaceae bacterium | reverse complement strand
AGCGCGGAGCGCGCCGCGCTGCTGCGGGACCGGCAACTCATGATGGACGTCCGCGATCGGTTCGCGGACTTCGTCGCGGCCGAGGACTCGCTGCACGCTGCGCGTCTTGCTCGCGACCGTCTCGTCCGCCGCTCCGGGCTGATCGTGCTGCTCGCCGAAGTGCTCGTGATCGCGCTCGTCCTGTCGCGCCTCGGCCAGCGCCTGCGTCGCAAGGCGGCCGTGCTCGCCGAGCAGCAGGCGCAGCTCCAGGATCAGGCGGTCGAGCTTGAGCAGCAGACCGAGGAGGCGCAGGAGCTGACGCAGGAGCTCGAGATGTCGAACGAGGAGCTGCGCGACGCTCTCCAGGAGACGCGCGCCGCTCGAGAGGCGGAGCGCTCCGCGCTCGCACAGCTCGACGCGGCGCTGAGCAGTTCGCCCGTCGCGTTTGCCTCGTACGATCGCGAGCTGCGGTACGTCCGCGTGAACCCGGCATACTCGGCGATCAGCGGCCATCCCGCCGAGGCACACGTCGGGCGGCGCATCAGCGACATGCTGCCGGCGCTGGCGCCGACCGTGCTGCCCGTCCTCGAGCGCGTGCTCGCGACCGGCGAGCCCGCCCTCGACGTGGAGGTGAAGGGATTGACGGCATCCGGTGGCCAGACGCGACATTTCCGCGCCAGCTACTATCCGATCCGCGAGCAGGACGGCAAGGTCGTCGGCGCCGGCGTAGTCGTGCTGGAGACGACGGCGCAGCGCGAGCTGGAGGCGCAGCTCCGGCAGGCGCAGAAGATGGAGGCGGTGGGGCAGCTCGCGGGCGGCATCGCACACGACTTCAACAACGTCCTCACCGCGATCCGGAGCTTCAGCGAGCTCCTGCTCGAGGAGATGCCGCAGAAGAGCCGGCACCGCGGCGACGTCATCGAGATTCGCAGTGCCGCCGATCGCGCCGCCGCCCTCACGCGGCAGTTGCTCGCCTTCAGCCGCCGGCAGCTCCTGCAGCCGGTGTCGCTCGACCTCAACGAGGTCGTGCGGGGGCTGGAGGACATGCTCGGGCGCCTGCTGGGCGAAGACGTCGAGTGCGTCTGGCGGCTCGATCAGGCGCTCGATACTGCGATCGCCGATCCGGGTCAGATCGAGCAGATCGTGATGAATCTCGCGGTCAATGCCCGCGATGCGATGCCGCGCGGCGGACGGCTCACGATCGAAACCGGGAACGTGGTGGTGGACGACGCCTACGCCGAGCGCGTGGGCGATCTTGCGCCGGGCGGCTACGTCGTGCTTGCAGTGAGCGACACCGGCGCCGGCATGGATGCGGTAACGCAGGGCCGGATCTTCGAGCCCTTTTTCACGACCAAGGATCCGGGCAAGGGAACGGGACTCGGACTCTCGACCGTCTACGGCATCGTGAAGCAGTCGGGCGGCCACATCACCGTCTACAGCGAGTCCGGGAACGGCACCACGTTTCGCGTCTACCTGCCGCGCAGCGAGACGGTGGCGCGTACCTCCGCGCCGGCGCGACCGGCCGCGCTTCCGATGCCCACGGGCACGGAGACGGTTCTGCTGGTCGAAGATGATCCGGCCGTGCGTCTGGTCGCCTGCCGAATCCTCACCCGGCAGGGCTATCGCGTGCTCGAGGCCCCGTCGCCGGCCGAAGCGCAGGTGATCGCCGCGCGACAGTCCGGTGCGGTCGATCTGTTGATGACGGACCTCGTGCTGCCGGGGATGAGCGGCCGCGAGCTGGCTGAGCGGCTGTGTGCCGCCGAGCCGGCAATGCGGGTACTCTTCATGTCGGGCTACACCGACGATGCGGTGATCCGGCGTGGCCTGCTCGAGCCGACGATGGCGTTCCTGGGGAAGCCGTTCACGGTCGAGGAGCTGGCGCGCGTGGTGCGGCGGACACTCGATGCGGAGACGGTGGCGCCGGGGTCGACGACGGCGATCGAGCCACCCGAGTCAGTTCCGGGGAGCAGCTCGCTCCCTGCCCGCCGGGATCCTCGCTCGACGAAGAAGTAGTCGGGGGACGCTCGTCACCGGCACGAGCCTCGCAGTCTCGCGTGGTCACCTGGCACGAGGGCGAACCCGGAATGGGCGGCTCGGAAATCCTCTGTGTTGGCGAGATCCTCTGGGATGCGCTGCCGGCCGGGTTGTTTCTCGGCGGCGCGCCATTGAACGTCGCGTGCCACCTGCGCGCCGCCGGTCTTCCGGTCGCGATGGTGAGCCGGGTCGGCGCCGATCATCTGGGTGAGGAAGCCGTGCGGCGGGCCGCGCGCTTCGGTGTGGCGACTGACCTCGTTCAGGTCGATCCCGCGCTGCCGACCGGGTTCGTGCGCGTGACCGGCGACGAGGCGGGCGATCCGGACTACGAGATCGTCGAGCCGGTAGCGTGGGATGCCATCGCGGCGGATGAGCGGCTCCTCCGGCGCGCTACCGAGGCGCGTGCGATCGTGTTCGGCAGTCTCGCTCAGCGGAACGAGGTCGCGCGCGTGACGATCGAGCGCCTCTGCGAATCGGAGGCGATGAAGGTGTTCGACGTGAATCTCCGCGCGCCGCACGACGACCGGGAGATCGTCCGACGGTCCCTCGAACGCGCCGACGTGGTGAAGATGAACGAGCTCGAGATGCGCTGCCTCGCCGGGTGGTTCGGCTGGCGGGCGAATGCGCGCGAGGCGGCCGAGGCGCTGGCGGCGGAGTACGGGTGCCGGACCGTGTGCATCACGCGCGGACGCGACGGTGCCGCGCTCTGGCGTGAGGGACGGTGGAGCGAGCACCCCGGCTTCGAGGTCGACGTGCGCGATACCGTGGGCGCCGGAGATGCCTTCCTCGCCGTGCTCCTGGCCGGTCTGCTCTCGGGTGCGGAGGATGGCGTGCTGCTCAGGCACGCGAACCTGATCGGGGCCTACGTCGTGACGCAGTCCGGCGCCGTGCCGCGGGATCAGCCCGCGATGACGGCGGACGTGCCCGGCCCCGCGGGCGGGCCGGCGCCTCGCGGAAGAGGAGTCGCGGCGCCTGATCGCCGTTCCGGTGATGCGAGCACGGCTCGACGACCGCGGCCGAGGGAGGGCGGGTGATGACGTGGCGAGGGGAAACGGCGGGTGACGACGTGTCGGGTGACCGAAGGAGGCGTGCAGGAGACTGCGGGACACCTGGACGCGGGGGATCGTCAACCGCGTGCGGATCTGTTACGGCGTGCACGGCGTTCCGCCGTAACCAACCGGCACGCCGTTGACACTCCTCCCCCACCGCCGTTCGTTGTCCCGCCGTCATCTCCACGCCTCTTTCGGTCACCCGACACGCCCATCCAGCCACCGTGAGCGTCCAGGCCACCACGTGGGCCGGCCACGATCGTCCGCTCTCCGACCCACAAGGTATCGAAGCACACCAAGGATGTATTGGACTTCGACCCCCGTCGCCTCGTGATTGAGAGATGAATCGATCCCGACCCACGGAGGTCACCCTATGAGCCGACACTTTCTGCTGGTTAGCGACTTCGACCAGACCCTCAGCTTCAACGATTCCGGCCGTCTGCTCAGCGAGCGGCTCGGCATCGCGGGGTTCGATTCGAAGGTCGCCGGGCTCTCGCGTCTCAACCTCGTGCAGGAGGGCGCGGAGCTGATCTACCTGTTG
>CAYLPM010000495.1:0-7593 GCA_964385525.1 uncultured Gemmatimonadaceae bacterium | reverse complement strand
ACCATTCGCCGCGAGGTGTGGGTTTCGACATGGATGCTCCGTATGGCACGGGCCGATGGTTTCGGCCGTGGATGCGTCGGGAGCGCGCGGTGGACCAGCCATCGCGCGCGAGAGTGGAGGGCGGAACGAAGTGGTCGGTCGTGCGTGATCGATCGTGAGTGCTCGGCGAGCGGCCACCGGGCCCGATTCGAGCCCTGGTCACCGTCGATCCGCACCGATCACTTCGTCGTCGTCACCCGTCGCGCGGTGGCGCTGCCGGGAAGTAGGGGGGATGGTCGCCGCGGGAGGCGGTGCGGTCGCCGAGCTCGAGGTCTGAACCGCGCGCGATGACGCGCCGCGCCGGCCGAAGCGCGACCCGCCGCGACGGGCTCGCCGGCGACGAGAATCGCGCCGTCCCTTCGCCACCGACGCGGGCGATCTCGGCAAGGAACCCGATCGATCGCGTCCCCCGCGCATGCTCCTCGGGATGGTCCGCGAGGGCCCGAACGGACGGCTGCGCCTCCGACGCCGCGCCTCGCCACGACGGAGCGACCGCCGTTCCCGGGAGGAACGGCGACAGGGCGACCAGCGCGAGGACGAGGAGGAGGCGCATCCGGGTGAGTGGCTGCTGGACGCTAAGCGCGGCGCCGGCAGGGCCGCAAGGGAGGATGACGACGGGTGGTCCCGATCGAGGCTCCCGCGACCGGCGACCCGCAGGCTCGTCGGTCGCTAGATGGCCAGCAGGAACAGGTCGTACAGCGCGTGCGTCCACGCGGTGATGCCGAAGCCGCGCAGCAGGTACATCCCGCTGAAGAACACGCCCGCGACGAAGCGGAAGACGAACGATTCGAGCCGAAGGGGATCGCCGAACGGTCCGATGTAGTGGAACGCCGAGAAGAGCAGCGCGCCGAGGAGGACCGCGGCGATCCCGGCGGCGCGCGGGGTCCAGCGCAGCAGCCGCCCGGCGAGTACGAACAGCGCGCCGACGATCACGACGCGAAAGAGCAGCTCCTCGTACAGGCCGGCGCCGAGCGAGAGCATCACGCGGGTCCACCAGCCGAGCGCCTCGACCTGCGAGGCGGCGAGCGCCGGGAGCGTGTGCATGAAGAGCGGAACGCGGCCGAGCAGGGTGGCGGTCACCAGACCGACCACGGTACCGAATGCCAGCGCGAGCATCGTCGATTCGAGGAACATCAGCGCGAAGACGGACGCGCTCACGCCGCCGCCGCGTCGCCGCAGATCCCGGGCGACGAGCCAGACTCCGGTAACGATCAGCAGGGCGCCCAGCACCAGCGGTCCCTGCCGCCCGATGATCGCCGCGAACGCCCACTGGAGGAGCACGTCCGCGCCGTTCCGCACGCTCTGCGTGGGATCGCGCGCGAGGATCGCCGCGAGCGTGTGATAGAGCACCAGCAACGGCAGGGCGAACAGGATGCTGTACCGTGGCGTCCGGCTCGCCTCCCAGTAACCCCGCGGCGCCTGCACCGTGCGCCGCAGAGGCGACGTCATCGCGTCGCCACGGGTTGGGGCGACGTCATCGCGTCGCCACGGCGGCTCGAGGCGACGCCCGCGCCGCGAGCTTCGCGTCCACCATGCGCGCCTGGCGACGTCCGAGCCAGATGGCGATCACGGTCCAGATCACGGCAAGCGGGACCGCGACCATGGCGATGCCGCCCATCGTCAGGCCGAGCCCCACGCTCAGTCCCGTGTACGACCACGCGCCGACCTGGTCGCCCGCCCGGTAGACCGCCGTGTCGATGAAGCTCTTCGCCTTGTACTTGTCCTCACGGGGGATGATCGTGAACAGGACTTCGCGCGACGGACGCGCGATGGCGAAGTTCCCGGCCCGGCGCACCACGTAGAAGGCCACGAGAACGAAGATCGTCGGCGACACGGCCAGCGCGGCGAAGCCGATGACGCTCATGACCGGCAGGAACGCTAGGGCTACGGAGACGCCGAGGTACTTCATGATCCGCCCGGTGAGGAAGAGCTGGATCACGAGCGTGAGCGCGTTGACGGCGAGATCGACCGAGCTGAAGAACGAGGTCCGCGCGCCACGATCGGCGAAGTAGCGATCCGCGATGTCGACCTGATGATAGTACAGGAACGTGCTGAGGATGGTGAACAGCATCATGAATCCGACGATCCCCATCAGGTACGGGGAGCGCAGCACGTGCGTGAGCCCGGCCCAGACGCTGCCGCCGATGGCGTGCTCGGGCGGCACGTCCGGCGATGCGATCGTCGTCTCGGCGTCATCCCGCGTCAGCTTCGTGCGCTGGATGGCGAACGTGCACCACACCGCGAACTCGAGCAGCACCGCCGAGATGAGCAGGAGCGATACCGGATCGACGAGGCGCGAGAGCGTGGCCGTCACCAGTGAACCGGCGATCGCGCCCACGGTGCCGCCCACGGCGATCAGGCCGAACAGCCGCTTGCCCTGGTCGCGCGCGAAGACGTCCGCCATCAGCGCCCAGAACACCGACACGACGAACAGGTTGAAGACCGCGGTCCAGATGTAGAACACGCGCCCCACCCAGACTTCGCTGCCGGCCGGCAACAGGCGCATGAGGACGAAGAAGATGAGCAGGTTGATCGCGAAGAAGCGGTAGGCCACCGCGATGAAGCGACGGCGCGGCAGCTTCTTCACCAGGCCCCCGAACAACGGCTGGGCGAGGAGCATCGCGATGAGGGTCCCCGTGAACAGCCACGCGAGATTCTCGATCCCGCTCTCGGTCCCCATCACATCGCGAATCGGCCGGATGATGTAGTAGCTGAAGAGGACCAGCATGAAATACGAAAAGGAGAGGAGCAGTACCCTCTCCTCTCCCTCGCGCACGTCGACGATGCGCCGCAACAGGCCACCGATGCGCGTCGTCGGCTGGGTCTCAGCTCGTGGTGTATCGCTCGTCGACATTCGCCTCTCTCAGCTTCGTGGTCTGGCCTTCCAGGCCGCGAGCACCTCGGCCTCCCGCTCCGGACGGAGCCCTGGCGAATTCGGGTGCGTCGCCTGTTGCGTGCGTTCGGCCTCCGGCCGCTGCGCGTGCCACTCGAGCGTCGCGCTCGCGGTCTCGGCCAGCGGACGGAATGATAGCCCCTTCTCGAGCGCCCGCGCGATGCTCACGCTGCTGAAGCCGGCCGAGCCGCCACGCGGCGGCACCCACACCGGCATGTTGGACCAGGGTCGAACATTGTGCGACGCCAGGAAGTCCGCGTCCACCCAGGTGAAGTGCACCGGCACGCTCGTGACGGCGCGGATTCCGTACAGCATCTCCGCGATCGACAGCGCCGACGCCGGCCCTGTCGCGTTGTAGATCCCCGTCGCCCCCTGCTCAGCCATGCGGATCGTCCACTCGGCGAGATCGCGGGCGTCGATGATCTGCACGGGGTCGGTCGGATCGCCCGGCGCCAGCACTTCACCACCCTTCGCGATGCGCACCGGCCAATAGGTGAACCGGTCGCTGCGATCGCCCGGCCCGACGATCAACCCGGGCCGGATGATCGTGGTCTTGCCTGGAAACTGGCGCTCCGCCTCGCGCTCCGCCGCCGCCTTCAGCGCGCCGTAGTCGCGCCGCGCGTCCTCGGACGTCGGATCCTGGAGCTCCAGGAGCGGCGTCGTCTCGTCCATCCCCGGCCTGCTGCTGTCCGCGTAGACGGAGATGGTCGAGATGAAGATGTACTGGTTCGCGCTGTTCCTGAGGACCTCGCCGGCGGTGCGCACCCAGCGCGGAAGGGTCGTCGGGTTGTCGATCACGACATCCCACTGCCGGCCCTCGAGCGACCTCAGGTCGCCGTTCCGATCGCCGGTGAGCTCTTCGACCTGCATCCCCTCGAGGGCCCCGGGGTTGGTACGGCCGCGATTGAAGACGGTGACCTGATGTCCGCGGGCGACGGCATGGCGCACCTGATGCGGCCCAGTGAATCCCGTGCCGCCGAGGATGAGCAGCCGGAGCGCTCGCGGCGCGCGACCGGGCACCGGCCCCGATTCGGGTGTGGCGGTGCGGTCCGTCTCGCGTGCGCCGAGGCGCGGCGCGAGGCCGAGGCCGAGCGCGCCGCCGGCGAACGCGGAGGTGCGGAGGAAGGTGCGTCTGCTGGGGCTCATGTCTGTCTCCCGGGGCGTGGCGACGATGGGTCGCGCATCCGCGGAACGCGGATGGTTGCGGACGCGGGAGAATGCGTCCGCGGTCGAGGGCACTCAATCGGTACGGGATGGAGCGCCGTTCTGTTGGGACGGATACCGGGGGCGCCGTGAACGTCAGAGGGCACCGCCGCCGCTGCGACGGGAGAGCGTGCGTCGCCGCTGAGACTGGAACGGCAGAGGGCGCGCCGCCGCTGCGACTGGAACTGCTTCGGGCGCGCCGCCGCTGCGCGGCGGTGCGGACGCCCGCTGACGCGGGCGTGCACGGAGTGCGCCTATCGTGCAGCTGGGCTCCGCGTGCAGAAGGCCGGAGAACGGCGCCGGGACGCGAACAGTGCCGGTGAGGGCATCTCGAGCGAATGAGGAAGGGTGACGGTGAAAAACGGCGTCGGGACGTCATGGCGTCCTGAGGCAGTTTCCAAGTCGATCGAGCCGGCATCGGATGGTGGCCGATCGGGCGCACGCTCCATGGCTGGATCGGAATCCGGATGAGCGCCGGGAGTCCGGCACGCCACCGGGACAACTCCGTGTGC
Organism: uncultured Gemmatimonadaceae bacterium; assembly: GCA_964385525.1. Lineage (GTDB taxonomy): Bacteria > Gemmatimonadota > Gemmatimonadetes > Gemmatimonadales > Gemmatimonadaceae > DATKCV01. The sequence goes on along the minus strand of CAYLPM010000495.1, from coordinate 2,946 downwards.
GCCGGCGTCAGCCGGCGCCCGCACCGCCGCGAAGCGGCGGCGCACCCGATGAAGTTCACAGCGCTCGCGGCCACTCGGCCCCGCGTGACGGCAAGACTTGACAGGCCGTCCATCCAGCACGATATTCCATCCGTCTATCCGGATATACGAGTGACAGCCTCCACGATCTTCGACCGCATGACCGCGCTCGCCGACGCGACACGCTCTCGGCTGCTCCTCCTGCTGGAGCGGCACGAGCTCGCCGTGTCGGAGCTGTGCGCCGTCCTTCAGCTCCCGCAATCCACCGTCAGCCGCCACCTCAAGGTGCTCGGCGACGAAGGGTGGGTCGACTGGCGCGCCGAGGGAACGAGCCGGCACTACCGCATGGGCGACGAGGAGCTCGAACCGTCTGCACGGCGCCTGTGGACGCTGGTGCGCGAGCAGGTGAGCGCGACGGCACCGGCGATCCAGGATGCGCGGCGGCTCGAGAGCGTACTCGCGCGCCGGCGAACCGCCTCACAGGCGTTCTTCTCGACGGCGGCGGGACAGTGGGACCGACTGCGCGGAGAGCTGTTCGGCCGCCGCGCGGACCTGCTCGCGCTCCTCGCATTTCTGGATGCGCGGTGGGTCGTGGGCGATCTCGGCTGCGGCACCGGGCCGGTCGCGGAGACGCTCGCGCCGTTCGTCGGCCGCGTGATCGCGGTGGACGATTCCGCGGCGATGCTCTCCGCCGCGCGGAAGCGGCTCGGCAAGACGTCGAACGTGGAGCTGCGGCGCGGCGCGCTGGAAGCGCTCCCGATGGAGGACGGCGAGCTGGATGCCGCGGTCTTCTCGCTGGTCCTGCACTACGTCGGCGAACCCGAGCGGGCGATCGCCGAAGCCCATCGCGCCCTGCGGCCCGGCGGGCGGCTGGTAATCCTCGACATGCTGCCGCACGACCGCGAGGAGTACCGCCAGACGATGGGCCACGTGTGGCAGGGGTTTCCCGAGGAGCGGGTGTCGCAGTGGGCGGCCGACACCGCATTTGCCGATGTGCGCTTCCGCGCGATGGCGCCGGATCCGTCCGCGAAGGGGCCCAGCCTCTTCGTCGCGTCGATGAGACGGCGCGAGGATCGCGAATGAGTTGCTCGAGCGGCACGACGAAGACGAACGAACGACACGGCCGAACCGCCGACCGTCCGACAGAAGACTGATGACCCACCTCGCAGCAGCCCGTAGCCGGGCACTCCGGCCGGGAGTCTGACCTTTCCACCACGACACGCCAGGAGCACTTGTGGGCACGATCACCGAAGCAACCAACTCGTTCACCACCGCACGCGAGTCCGGGCGCGAGCCGTACAAGGTTCGCGACCTCGCGCTCGCGGACTTCGGACGCAAGGAGATCCGTCTCGCCGAGCAGGAGATGCCCGGGCTGATGGCGATCCGCGCCGAGTTCGCCGGAGCGCGCCCGCTCGCCGGCGCGAAGATCATGGGCTCGCTGCACATGACCGTGCAGACCGCGGTGCTGATCGAGACGCTCGTCGACCTGGGCGCCGACGTGCGCTGGGTGTCGTGCAACATCTTCTCGACCCAGGATCACGCGGCGGCCGCGGTGGTCGTCGGACGGGACGGGAGCGTCGAGGAGCCGCGCGGCGTCCCGGTGTTCGCGTGGAAGGGCGAGACGCTCGAGGAGTACTGGTGGTGCACCGAGCAGGCGCTGATGTGGCCCGATGGCTCGGGGCCGAACCTGCTGCTCGATGACGGCGGCGATGCGACGCTCCTCGTGCACAAGGGCGCGGAGTTCGAGCGGGCCGGGAAGATCCCGGCGTTCGATGCGGAGCGCGATCCCGAGGAATGGGGCGTGATCCTCGACCTGCTGCGTGCGGAAGCGACGAAGCATCCCGGCCGGTGGACGACGATCGCCGACGGGATCAAGGGCGTCTCGGAGGAGACGACGACGGGCGTACACCGTCTGTACGAGATGATGCGGGCCGGCACCCTGCTCTTCCCCGCGATCAACGTCAATGACTCGGTCACCAAGAGCAAGTTCGACAACATCTACGGCTGCCGGCATTCGGTGATCGACGGATTGAACCGCGCGACGGATGTGATGCTCGCGGGCAAGGTCGCGGTCGTGTTCGGCTACGGCGAGGTCGGGAAGGGATGCGCCCAGGCCCTCAAGGGGCAGGGCGCGCGCGTGGTGGTGACGGAGATCGATCCCATCTGCGCGCTCCAGGCCGCGATGGAAGGCTATCAGGTCACGACGCTCGAGGAGGTGCTCGAGACCGCCGACATCTTCATCACGGCGACGGGCAACTTCGACATCATCACCGCCGAGCACATGGCGCGGATGAAGGACAAGGCGATCGTCGGCAACATCGGCCACTTCGACAACGAGATCGACATGGCCGGCCTGAAGAAGACCCCCGGCATCCGGCACGTGAACATCAAGCCGCAGTACGACGAGTGGATCTTCCCCGACGGGCACAGCGTGATGATTCTGGCCGAGGGCCGGCTGATGAATCTCGGATGCGCGACGGGGCATCCGAGCTTCGTGATGTCGGCGAGCTTCACGAACCAGGTGATGGCGCAGATCGAGCTGTTCATGAACACCGGGCAGTACGGAAAGCAGGTCTACGTGCTGCCGAAGCATCTGGATGAGAAGGTCGCGCGGCTGCACCTGGACAAGCTCGGAGTGAAGCTCACAGAACTGAGCCCGAAGCAGGCAGCCTACATCGGTGTGCCCGTGGAGGGACCCTACAAGCCTGACCATTATCGGTACTAGCTCGAGGCGGCTCCGGGGGATCCTCCCTGGAGCCGACCGGGCGCCGATGAGGCACTGATCACCTCGAGGCCGCTCCCGGGGACCCCAGCCGGGCCGGACTTGCGCGGTCGGACTTTGTGCTATAAAGTACTTGACAGTCCTAACCGGCCCGGTCCCGTGATCAAACGCATCCTCGCCCTCGCCATCATCTTCGGCGGCGCCTC
>CAYLPM010000494.1:0-3507 GCA_964385525.1 uncultured Gemmatimonadaceae bacterium | reverse complement strand
GCCGCTCCGTCGAGCAGATCGAGCGCGACATCGACCGCGACCGCTTCATGTCGGCGGACGAGGCGAAAGACTACGGCATGGTCGATCACGTGATCGCCCACCGGGGCGAGCTGGTGGAGGCCGCGGTGCCGGCCCTGAAGTAGCGCGGAAACGGACGTCCCGGCTTCGTGAGATGCGTCACGAACGCCGGGATGTATATTTTGCTTGACGGCTCCGAGCGCCGCTGTTAGCTCTCCGGAAGCCTGGTCCCGGCCCGCGATTGCCGCCGGATGCACCTACGCCAAGAGCGGATTGCCATGTCCCACGACAAACACCTCCGCTGCTCGTTCTGCGGAAAATCGAAGGACTCGGTGCGGAAGTTCATTTCCGGACCGTCGGTCTACATCTGCAACGAGTGCATCGCGCTCTGCAACGAGATTCTGGCCGAGGATGAGGAGCGCGAGGTCGCCGAGGCGATCACCCAGGTTCCGTCGCCGCAGGAGATCAAGGATGTCCTCGACCAGTACGTGATCGGCCAGGAGCGGGCCAAGAAGGCGCTGTCTGTCGCGGTCTACAATCACTACAAGCGAATCAACGCCACATCGCTCCGCGATGACGACGTCGAGCTCGACAAGTCGAACATCCTCCTCATCGGCCCCACCGGCGTCGGCAAGACCCTCCTCGCGCAGACGCTCGCCAAGATCCTCGACGTGCCGTTCACGATTGCCGATGCCACGACGCTCACCGAGGCCGGCTACGTCGGCGAGGATGTCGAGAACATCCTCGTTCGCCTGCTCCAGGCCGGCGACTTCAACGTCGCGGAGTGCGAGCGGGGGATCGTCTACATCGACGAGATCGACAAGATCGCGCGGAAGTCGGAAAATCCGAGCATCACGCGCGACGTCTCGGGCGAGGGTGTGCAGCAGGCCCTTCTGAAGATCCTCGAGGGGACGGTGGCGTCGGTGCCGCCGCAGGGCGGGCGCAAGCATCCGCAGCAGGAGTACATCCAGATCAACACCAAGGACATCCTGTTCATTTGCGGCGGGGCGTTCGACGGGCTGGAGAAGATCATCGAGGCGCGCACCGGCCGGCGGCAGATCGGATTCACGAAGGACGAGATCGCCTCCGGGCAGGCCCGCACGCTGCTGAGCAATCCGTTCTCCGAAGTCGAGCCGGATGACCTGCTGCGCTACGGGCTGATTCCCGAGCTGGTTGGCCGGCTGCCGGTGTCGGTCGCGCTCGAGGCGCTCGATGAGGACTCGCTGGTACGGATCCTCAAGGAGCCGAAGAACGCGCTCACCAAGCAGTACGCGAAGCTTTTCGAGCTCGAGGACGTCAAGCTGACCTTCGAGGAGACGGCGCTGCGCGCGGTGTCGCAGAAGGCGCTCAAGCGCGGGACCGGCGCGCGCGGCCTGCGCGCGATCCTCGAGGAACTGCTCACCGACGTGATGTTCGAGCTGCCGAGCCGCGAGGACGTCGTCGAGGTGAAGCTCACGGAGGCGTCGGTGATGAACGGGACGCCGCCCCTGCTCGAGATCGCGACCAAGCGGCAGAAGAAGGAAGCCTGAGCGCGGGGCGGGCCAGCCCGCCTCCCTTCCGCGGCGCTCCCCGGGGCCGGACCCGATGAGGTTCCGGCCCCGTGTGCCTTGAGGGTCATCGCGCGTTAGCTTACGACATGGCTCAGTCCCGAGCGCGCGGCGAGGCCGACCGGCTCCCGGTCCTGCCGCTCCGCGACATCGTCGTCTTTCCGCACGTCGTGCTCCCGCTGCTCGTCGGCCGCGCGGCCTCGCTCGCCGCCATCGAGACCGCCGATCGCGGGGAGCATCTCGTGCTCCTGGTCGCGCAGAAGAACGGCGAGGTCCAGGAGCCGACCGCCGCCGATCTGCACCGCGTGGGCGTCGTCGCGCGCGTGCTGCAGACCAGCCGCCTCCCCAACGGGACGATGAAGGCCCTCGTGGAGGGCGTCGTTCGGGCCCGGGTCACTCGCTACTCGCCCGGCGGCTCGCACCTGCGAGCGACGATCGAGCTCGAGCCGCTGGTCGCCGAGGAGGAGCACGATCAGGCGCGTGTGTACGTCCGCCGGGCCCTCGGGCTGTTCGACGAGTACGTCGCGCTCCAGCGGCGAATCCCTCCCGAGGTCACCGGGCTGGTGCAGGGCCTCGACTCCCCCGAGCGGCAGGCCTTCGCGATCGCGGCGCACCTCGGCGTGCGGCTCGACGTCAAGCAGCGCCTGCTCGAGGCCTCGACGCTCGAGTCGCTCGCGACACAGCTCGGCGAAGCGCTCGTCGGCGAGCTCGAGCTCCTCCGGCTCGAGCGCAAGATCGAGGAGGACGTGAAGGGCTCGCTGTTCCAGAATCAGCGCGAGTTCTACCTCCAGGAGCAGCTCAAGGCGATTCACCGCGAGCTCGGGCAGGAGGACGAGGACGATGCCTCCGAGCTCGAGGCCCAGATCACGCGCAAGAAGCTCCCCGAGCCCGTGCAGGTGCGGGCGCAACGCGAGCTCGCCAAGCTGCGCCGCATGTCGCCGCTCTCGCCCGAATCCACCGTCGCGCGCGGGTTTCTCGACTGGGTGCTCGCGCTCCCGTGGACGGAGCGCAGCGACGACGTGCTCGATGTCGCGCACGCGCGCCGCGTGCTCGATGAAGACCACTACGGGCTCGAGGAGGTGAAGGATCGCATCCTCGACTACATCGCCGTGCTCTCCCTCGTCGGCACGCTCGAAGGGCCGATTCTCTGCCTCGTCGGCCCGCCGGGCGTCGGCAAGACGTCGCTCGGCCGTTCGATCGCGCGCGCGCTCGGGCGCAGATTCGTGCGCATGTCGCTCGGCGGCGTGCGGGACGAGGCGGAGATCCGCGGGCACCGCCGGACGTACATCGGCGCGCTTCCCGGGCGGGTGATCCAGGCGATGCGACGGGCGGAAGTCGTGAACCCGGTCATCCTCCTCGACGAGGTGGACAAGCTGGGGCAGGACTACCGCGGGGACCCCGCGGCGGCGCTGCTCGAGGTGCTCGATCCCGAGCAGCACAGCGCGTTCAACGACCATTACCTGGAGGTCGACTACGACCTCTCCCAGGTGCTGTTCGTGACGACCGCCAACTCGCTCGGCGGCATCCCCGAGGCGCTGCGCGACCGCATGGAGATCATTCGGCTGCCCGGTTATCTCGATATGGAGAAGCACGCGATCGCGCGACAGTTCCTGATTCCACGCCAGTTGCGGATGAACGGGCTCGATCCGGCTGACGTCACCTGGGACGCCGATGCGCTGCCCGGCATCGTCCGCGGCTACACGCGCGAGGCCGGCGTGCGAGAGCTCGAGCGGCGGATCGCGCGCATCGCGCGCAAGCTTGCCCGGCGGCGCGCTGAGGCGTTGGCCGGAGCGGAGGACGTGAACGGAGCGAAGGCGGTCGCGGGAGCCGAGGCGGTCGCGGGAGCGAAGGCGGTCGCGGGAGCGAAGGCGGTCGCGGGAGCGGAGCCGGTCGCGGAGGCGAGGACCGCCAAGGCCGCGGGAACAGAAAAGGGCGTGGGAAC
>CAYLPM010000493.1:0-5246 GCA_964385525.1 uncultured Gemmatimonadaceae bacterium | reverse complement strand
GAACCACGAGCCGACCGGATAGCCGACCTGGTGCCGGACGTACTGACTGGGCGAGAAGAAGTCGAGATCGGTCTCGCCGAGGCTGATGACCTCGTTGTCGTTGGTGGCGATGTTCAGGCTGAGGTCGACCATGACGTCATCGCGGTCCCACGCGCGCGCACGGGCGAGCATCTCGAGGCCCGTGTTCCTGATCTCGCCGGCGTTGAAGAACTGCGAGCCCGAGAAGCCGATCGACGGGGCGATCGAGCGCTCGAGGATCGCGTCCCGGGTCCGCTGATTGTAGTAGGTGAACTCGAGTCCGAGGCGGTCGTCGAGGAAGCCGGCGTCGAAGCCGAGCTCGATCTCTCGTCCCCGCTCGGGTCCGAGATCGGGATTGCCGATGATCTGCGGCGTCACCGCCGGGTCATCATTCGGGCCGGTCACCGGCTGGTAGGTCCGGACGGCCGCGAACGTCGGCGGCTGCTGTCCGGTCTCGCCGTACGCCACGCGCAGCTTGAGGGCATCGACGAACGGGACGGTCCAGAACGGCTCCTCGCTGATCACCCAGCTCCCGCTGACCTTCGGGTAGTTCACGCGATCGAAGTTCTGGCCGAACGCGCTGTGGTCGTCGGAGCGCACGCCCGCCGTGAGGAAGACGCGGTCGCGCCAGCCGAACTGCTGCTGGACGAAGAAGCCCAGTGACTTCTCCTCGACGAAGTCCTGATCGTTCACACGACTCGTCGTCGTGGCCGCGACCGACGTCAACCCCGGGAACGGAAACACGCTGCCCGAGGCGTGGATGAAGCCGGTGCCGGAGCTGTAATACTGGCCGCCGAACGCCGTCTGCGAAGTGACATCCGGTATCGGCGCGAAGCTGAGCGTCGCGGCGTAGTCCACCGTCGACATGTTGATGGTCCGCTCCGTCTGCGAGCGGCCGCCGAGCACCTGGCCCCAGGCGGAGTACGCGACCATGGAGTCCACGCGCGGCGTGAACGACACGTCCTCCTCGCGCGTCCGGTCGACGCCAATGTTCAACCGGTGGCTGAGCCAGCTGATGGGCGAGTGGCGGAGCTGCAGGCTGGCGGTGAAGCGATCGATGTCCTGCCAGAAGTTCGAAAGCAGGTCGTATTGCTCGGGAGTGCCGCTGTGAAAGCCGCGACGATTCGCGTTGGCGCCGACCAGGTTCTGCGGATTCGCCAACACCACGCCCCAGACGCGGCCGCCGCATCCGGCCTCGCAGCCGAGGTTCGTGAGCCCGCTGATATAGCCGAGGCTCACGTCCGCGGCGAGCTGCTCGGTCGGACGCACCGAGAAGTTGGCGCGGGTGTTGTACCGCTCGAGGTCGTTGCCCGGGTCGGCGCCTTCGCTCATCTCGTAGCCGCCGGCGAGGAAGTAGTTGAAGAGCGACGTCCCGCCGGAGACGCTCACGTCGTATTCCTGAAGGTTGCCGGTGCGCCAGATGTCGCGGCCGGCGGCCTTCTCGAGCTCGACGATGTCGATCGACTGCGTATCGGTGCCGACCACCTGCCAGTTGGTCTCGAAGATGCCTTCCACATCGGCGAGATAGTTGGCGCCCTGCTTGAGCGAGAGGTTCCAGCGAGGCTCGCCGCTGGAGCCCGACGCGCCGCGCTTGGTGATGATCTGGATCACGCCGTTCGACGCCTCGGTGCCGTACAGCGTCGAGGCCGCGGGACCCTTCAGCACCTCGATGCTCTCGATGTCCTCGGGATTGATGTCATTGAACCGCGAGATGGACGACGAGCCGAACGCCTGGTTCGCTGGACCGCTGCCGGTCTGCGAATTGATCCGGACGCCGTCCACGTAGATCAGCGGCTGGTTGCTGAGCGAGAAGCTAGAGGTACCGCGCACGCGGATCCGCGAGCCGGTGCCGACCATGCCGGTCGCCGGCATGACGACCACACCCGCCGCGCGGCCGTTCAGCAGATCCTGGATGCTGTTGATCGGCGCCCGATCGGTGACTTCGGACGCATTGATCGTGGTGACGGCGTTGCCGATCGCGCGGCGCTGCGTCGCGCCCGGCGTGCCGGTGACAACGATCTCCGAAAGGTTGACGAGGCTGACCGGCATCTCGATCTGGAGATTCGTCGCACCGACCCGCACCGTCTGCCTCGTGGCGCGGAACCCGATGCGCCGCACCTCGAGCGTGACCTCGGTCCCGCTGACGCCGGTGATGCGGAACGTACCGTCCTCGGCCGTCTGCGCGCCGAGTCCGGTGCCGGCGATCATCACCTGCGCTCCGGGAACCGGCGTCCCCTGCGCTTCGGAGGTGACGACGCCCGCGACGACACCCTGCGCCGCAAGCGGCGCCGCGCCGGCGACGATCGCCATGAGCGCGGGCAGAAGGGCATGGAGCAAGGTACCACGGTGAAACCGCGACCTCCGCCTGTCGGGCACGGATGCCGGAGCCGACACGAGCCTTCTCATGGGCATTCTCCTGCGAACAAGTAGTCGAGAGTGAGCGCACGTGGACGGGTCGACCTCCATGTGCGTGCGGCTGGACGTGCGGGCGGCAGCGTCGCCGTGAGCGCACGCGAACGGACAGGCGCGCCAAGGCCGGCGCGCCCGATCGACACCGTTGCGCATGATGGTATGTGGCGGGTCGGATCGCTGCAAGATAGGGATGCGATGTTCGACGGCCAGTGCCGCCGCGATTCGTCCCTAGAGCACCGTCCCTCTGAGGATCGCGAACGCCACGCCGAAGTAGATCAAGATTCCCGTCACGTCGACCAGCGTCGCGACGAAGGGCGCCGAGGCGCTCGCCGGATCGAACCCGACGCGTCGAAGCGCGAACGGCAGCATCGATCCCATCAGCGAACCGAGCGCGACCACACCGACCAGCGCCACCGCGACCACCAGCGCGATCAGCACGTAGTAGGGACCGAAGTCGTACAGGCCGAGCGCCTGCCAGGCGACGATGCGCAGGAACCCGAGCGCCCCGAGCACCGTGCCGAGGACGAGCCCCACCGGGATCTCGCGCACGGCGACGCGCCACCAGTCCCTCAGCACGACCTCGCGGAGCGCCATTGCACGCAAAATGAGCGATGTCGCCTGCGATCCCGTGTTGCCGCCGGACGAGATGATCAGCGGGACGAAGATCGCGAGCACCACGGCGCGCTCGATCTCCCCCTCGAAGAAGCCCATCGCGGTCGCCGTCAGCATCTGGCCGATGAACAGCACGATCAGCCACGCCCCCCGCTTGCGGATCACCGTCCCGAACGAGGCGGCCAGGTACGGCTCCTCCATGGCTTCCATGCCCCCGAAGCGCTGGACGTCCTCCGTCTGCTCGGCCACGAGCGCATCGATCATGTCGTCGACGGTCACGATGCCGAGCACGTGGCCGACCTCGTCGAGCACGGGAACGGCGAGCAGATCGTACTTCGCGATGAGCCGCGCGACATCCTCCCGGCCGGTCCGCGGGGAGACCGCGAGCGGCTTGCGGCGATCGCCGACCTCGCCGATCGGTGCGTCGCGCGGCGACACCATCAGCTCGCGTAGCGAGACGACCTGCCGGAGGCGTCCGTCGGCCGCGTCGGTGACGTAGATCGCATAAACGGTCTCCTTCGCGCGGCCGACTGCGCTGATGTGCGCGAGCGTATCGGCCACGGTAGTCGTCGCGGGCACGGTGACGAACTCGGTCGTCATGATCCCGCCGGCGGACTTCGGCGGATAGCGGAGGACGAGGGAGAGCGCCTCGCGGGACGGTTCGTCGAGAACCGCCAGGAGCCGGTGCCGGTCGGGGTCCGCCAGCTGACGAAAGACGCCTGCGCGCTGATCCGCCGACATGGCGGGCAGGAAGCTCGCAGCGGTCTCGGAGTCCAGGGCACTGATGATCTCGGTGCGGTCGTCCAGCTCCGGCGCGTCGAGCACCTGCACGGCCAGCTCGAAGGGCATCATGCCGAGGACGCGCGCGGCAGCGTGCGGCTCGAGCCGACGGAGCGCTTCGGCGATGTCGGCCGCGCGCATCGAGGCGAGCATTTCCGCCAACTCCGCGGGGTCGCCGGAGAGCAGGTACAGAAGCTCGGGAGTGGAGCCTTGGTCGAGGCGCATGGTGTGACGGAGCGAAGAGGAACCGACGGACCGACGAACGGACGATCCGACGAACGGACGATCCCACGAACGGACGATCCCACGAACGGACGATCCGACGAACGGACCAACGGACGAACAAACGACTAGACGACCGGATGAACCGACGAGCCGACCTCGCCACGGGCGATGCGGACCGAGCCGGGCGGACCAGCCGGACGGCCCGACCGGGGCTCGCGCAGGGAAAGAATCGCGCCCGTGCATCGCCAGCGCCGTGCCCCAGACATACATTGCCGGTCGGGGTCCCACCCGGTCCGCGCGCCGGGCTCGCCGGTTAGCCCCCCGACGTCGAGATTGATGTGCCCAACGCTCCAAGCGAAGTATCGCGTCTTCTCATCGCCTGGCGAGACGGCGATGAAGGCGCGCTCGAGTTGCTGATGCCGCTCGTCTACGATGAGTTGCGCGCGCTCGCGCAGCAGCGCATCAGCAACGAGCGGCCGGACCACACCCTCGGCGCCACGGCGCTGGTGCACGAGGCCTACCTGCGGCTCGCCGGCTCGGAGGTGGAGTGGACGAACCGCGTCCACTTCTTCGCGCTGGCCGCCGGGATGATGCGCCGGATCCTCGTCGATCACGCCAGAGCCCGCGGCCGGGTGCGCCGCGGCGACGGCGTGCGCATGGTGTCCCTCGATGAGGCCGCCCTCGTCGCGGACGAGTCCACGGACGTCGTCGCGCTCGACGAGTCGCTACGCCGGCTCGCCGGAATCGATGAGCGAAAGAGCCGCGCCGTGGAGCTGTACTACTTCGGCGGCCTCACGTACGGGGAAGTCGCCGAGGCGCTCGGCGTGTCGACCGCGACCGTGGATCGGGACCTGAGAATGGCAAAGGCGTGGCTGTACCGTGATTTGCGGGAGGAGGCGGATGACGACGAACGCTGACCGCTGGCGGCGGCTCGAGGATCTGTTCGCCGCCGCAGCGACGCTGGACTCCGGCGCGCGCGAGCGATTCCTGGACGACGAGTGCGGTGGGGACGCGGGGCTTCGTCGCGACGTCGAGTCGCTCCTCGCCGCGGGCGAGGAGGCGGGCGACTTCATCGTCGCGGCGGTGGACGATGCCGCGTCATCGCTCGCCAGGGAGGACGACGACCGATCGGGTGAGCGGATCGGACCCTATCGGCTCGTGCGCGAGCTCGGTCGCGGCGGCATGGGTGCCGTGTATCT
>CAYLPM010000492.1:0-1649 GCA_964385525.1 uncultured Gemmatimonadaceae bacterium | reverse complement strand
GTTTGACGGCCAGGCGCCGTGCGGACCACCAGAAGCCACGGACTCGCCCAATCTGGCGATCGTCGACCCGGTCCCCGGTGCCGAATCGACGCACGCGTCACCCAACCACTCTGGCTGACGCTCCGCGACGGCCCACTCCCCGAACCAGCGTGCCGCTCCTCGAGCCGCTCCGCCCGCCGGTACGACGAGGGGCGCTCGAATCGAGCGCCCCATGTTCTCACCTTCCCACAGCTGGACCGAATCGTATCCCACCCGCCACGTGTTCGTGGTCGTGGCGCTCACCCACACTCCGAGAATCCGCACACGTGGCACTTCACACACCCCTCCGCATACTCGAGCTGACTTCCACAGTCCGGACACGTCCCCATGAACGACTCCGAGTACGCCGCGTCGAACGAGAACGCCGCCTGCTCGCCGGACACGCCGGCATCCGATGACGACACCGTCACCTGCTCGCGCGACGATGGGGGGACCGAGCGAGACTCGGCGCCCGGCATCAGCTCCTGCTGCACGCCCTGCCTGTCGCGCCACCACTCCTCGAGCGCGATGCCGATCGCGTCCGGCACCGAGAGCACCTTGTTGGGGCCGAGTCCCACCGCACGGTCCGAGCTGATCCCGCGAAGCTGGCGGTGCACCTCCATCAGCGGGATGCCCGAGCGCAGCGCGAGGGAGATCAGGCGGCCCATCGCTTCGGCATCCGCCATCGCCGAGCCGCCGGCCTTGCCGAGGGTGATGAAGACCTCGAACGGCTGCCCCTTGTCGTCCTCGGTAATGTTCACGAACATCGTGCCGAGCGGCGTCTCCTTGCGGATCGTCGTGCCGCGCAGTCGATCAGGACGCGCGCGCTTCATGCGACGCTGGAGATTCTCCGCCTCCACATCGAACAAGTCCTTCTTCAGGCGCCCGATCTCGGCCTCCAGCTCGGCGATCGTGCCCTGAAGGGCGCCGACCTCGCGCCGCTCGCCGGTCGACTTCTCTCGATCCCGCTCCGCCTTCGCCTTCTCGGTCGCACCCGTCGAGAGCACCTGATTGTCGCGCGAGCCGTCACGGTAGACGGTCACGCCCTTGGCCTTCAGCTCGTAGGCGAGCTCGTAGATCTTGCGCACGTCCTCGACGGTCGCGGTGTGCGCGAAGTTCGTCGTCTTCGAGATCGCCGAGTCGCAGTTCTCCTGGAAGGCGGCCTGCATCCGCATGTGCCACTCCGGCGCGATCTGATTCGCCGTCACGAACACGCGCTGCCAGCGCTCGGGAACCTCGGGGAAGTCCACGCGCCCTTCGGTGGCGATGCGCTCCACCAGCGCGTCGGAGTACCAGCCCTCCTCCTGCGCGATCCGCACGAAATCCCCGTTCACGTCGGGCATCACCACGCCGGCCTGATTGCGCATGAAGGCGACGGCGAAGAGCGGCTCGAGGCCGGACGAGCAGCCGGCGATGATCGAGATCGTCCCCGTCGGCGCGATCGTCGTCACGTTGCAGTTGCGGAGGAGCTGCATCGGGCGCACACGCTTGTCGAACGCATCCCGCGCGCAGGTCTCGTCCGGCCCCCAGATCGACTTCGCCCACTCGGGGAACGGGCCGCGCTCGTTGGCGAGCCGCTGACTCTCGACCTTCGACTCGCGATCGAAGAACGCCATCAGATCGCGCCCGAA
>CAYLPM010000491.1:0-3608 GCA_964385525.1 uncultured Gemmatimonadaceae bacterium | reverse complement strand
GTACACGCCGTAGAACAGCACGACCGCCGCGGCCATCGCGAACATCGCGCCCTGGACCTTCGTGCCCGCCCCCGCCCACGCGACCACGGGCCTCGTGTTGGCCCGGCGATAGAGCAGGAACGAGAGGAACGTCGTGAGAATCATGAGATTCACCGCCGTGTTCTTGGCGCTCATGACCCCGAGCACGTTGAGGAACGGATGGTGGGAGCCGCCCATCGCCGCGAGCTCCTCGCGGCTCGCGATCATCGTGTGCGGCGTCGCCCACACCATCCAGCAGATCACCAGCAGCAGGAGCATCCACTTGGTGTACGGCGCGAAGCGCTCGGCGCCCGGGATGCGGCCCATGCCCAGCCAGAGATAGTAGTTGGCCGCGAGGAAGAGGACGCCGATGAGCACGGCCTGGACGATCCAGAGCCAGCTCATGAAGCCGCCCATCATCGTGATCCCCATCTGCTGGTTGTACTCGTAGATCTCGCGGCCCAGCCAGTAGCCGGCGAACGGCAGCACGATGAACGTGGAGATCGCGATGAAGTTGCCGACGTACCCCATCCAGTCGTAGTGCGCCCGTTCCTCGTCCGTCTGCGCGGCGAGGAACCGATAAGCGGCGTATGCGGCGACGATCGCGCCGCCGAACACCGCGTTCGCGATCAACCGGTGAATGTTGATCGGCATCCACGTCGCGTTGGCCACCGCGTTCCACATGCCGACTTCCGGCGGGAGCGCCTGGACGGTCGTGCCCTCCGGCGGGGACATCATGTACGTCAGCCAGCCGTTGGCGATGAACATCACCGCCGTGCCCCAGACGTTGAGCAGCAGCCCCAGCCCCCAGTGCCCCCACTTCGCGCGCCCGTACTTCCAGCGGTCCCACCCATAGTAGTAGAGGTACAGCGTGAACGATTCGATGAAGAACAGCCCCGCGTAGATCCACATGGAGAGCGCGAAGATGTCCGCCATGTGGCCCCAGAACCGGGGGTAGAGCGTCGTCAGGAAGAACAGGAGGAGCGCGCCCCAGAGCGCCGTTGCGCTGTACGCGAAGACGAGCAGGCGCGTGAACTCCTTGGAGAGGCGGTCGTACTTCGAGTCCTTGCCGACGATTCCGATCAGTTCCGTGATGACCGCGAACATCGGGACGCCGAGCACGAACGCGGCGAACATCAGATGGATCTCGGCGGCGATCCAGACGGCGCCCCGGCCGCCGATGCCCGGGAAGTGTCCGTAGGAGCGCGCGGTGTCGGCGGCCGCCTGAAGCAGGAAGGGGAGCTCAGTCATTGCGGAGGAAGAAGGGCGCTCGCTTGGAGAAGTCCACGGGCATGGCGCGGCGTACCTCGGCCATCAGCTCGGGCGTGATCTCGTCCACGCCGCGCTCGCGCGCGTACGCCTCGAGCCGGCTGGTGATCACGCCGCGCACGAAGGAGGGAATGCGCTCGAGACGCTCGCGGGCCGCCGGGCTCCATCGCATGGCCGGTGCGACGGCCATGCCATAGGTGACCGCGCGCGCGGGCTCGATCACCGGGAGCTCGCCGGTCGGCTCGTACGCGCACGACGGATCGGCGGCGAGCACGTCGCCCTCGATCGCGAACGCCCGCGCCCGGCATCCCCCGCACACGCGCCGATACTCGCAGCGGCCGCACTTGCCGCCCAGCTCGGGCTCCCGCAGCTGCCGGAAGAGCTCGGCGTCCCGCCAGATATCGCCGAAGGACTGCCGGCGGAGATCGCCAGCGGCTTCCGGATTGTACGGACACGGGGTCAGCTTGCCGTCCGGCGTGATGCGGCAGTACTGCACGCCGCACGGGCAGCGGGTCTCGTAGCCGAGCACGGGCGACTCGGGATCCAGCCGGTGCACGTGTCGCATGAAGTGCGGCGCGCACTTGGCGCGCACGAGCATGCGGCCGCGGTACTCCCGTTGCCACTCCGCCAACTGGGCGAGCAGGTCCTCGTATTCGTCGGGGGAGAGGTCCGCGAGGCGCGCGCCGCGGCCGGTCGCCACCAGGAAGTAGAGGTTGAACGAGACGGCGCCCTGCTCGGCCGCCCAGGCGATGAGTCGTGGGAGCTCGTGGCGGTTGCCGCGGTGCGCGGTGGTCTGGATGACGACGTCGAGCCGGTGCGTGCGGAGGTGCTCGAGAGCGCCGATCGTCGCGTCGAGCGCGCCGGCGCCATGGCGGAAGTTGTCGTGCCGCCTGGCTTCGAGCGAATCCACGCTGACGGCGACGCCGCGGATACCGGCGTGCGCGAGCGCGGCGGTGCGGGCGGCGTCGAGCGAGGTGGCATTGGTGCCGACGACGACCGTCGCGCCGCGAGACGCGGCACGCTGGGCGATCGCCTCGAGATCCGGCCGCAGCAACGGCTCCCCTCCCGACAGGATGAGCATCGGGGCAGGATTGACCTCCAGGATCTCATCGATGATCCGGAGGCACTCGTCGGTGGACAGCTCGTCGGCCGCAGTCTCCAGGGGACCGGCAGCGATATAGCAATGGGCGCACTCGAGGTTGCACCGGCGTGTCAGATTCCAGGCGATCACGTGCGGAACGGCGAGATCCCTGACTGACTCGATGGCCTGCGCCTGGACCTGGAGTGCGCCCCGCATCATCCCGCCATTAGGTCATCTCCTCCTGCACCTTCAGCAGGTGCTCGACGGCCGCTTTCGCTTCGGCCGGCGTCGTGACCTTCAGGTCCACCGGACACTGCGCGATCTTCTCCTCGACATCGCGGATCGGGCAGCGGGTGATTCCGTTCGCCTTGGCCTCCTCGATGAAGCGTCGCATCTCGGGGCCCAGCGCATCGCCGCCTTCGGCCTCGGCGCGGATCTGCTTCGCGCGCAGCTCGTTGAACATCGCCATCATCGTGTCGGCGTCGAACTCATCCGCTTCGATCATCGCCTGCTTGTTCTCGTCCATCACCCGGGTGGTGATGCGCCAGATCGCGTGGGCGCGCGAGAATCGCTCGACGGTGTTCCGCGCGAGCGGCCGCGCGATCAGTGGGACGGCGCCGAGCCGCGACCAGGCTTCGGTCGTCCAGACGATCGGATCCGTTTCCGTGCGCGGGCGCGTGCCCACGCGCCCGGTGATGGGACAGGTGACCGAGACCACCGCCTCGGGTTCGGGATCGTCGTCCGAGCCGTCGACCCGCGTGCGGCGCATCTGCTCCTCGGCCTTCACCTCCGCGAGCGCGAGCTCCTCCGCGCTGCCGATCCCCATGATGAGCTGCATGTGGGTGGGGAGCAGCTTCGAGATCGCTTCATCGAGCCGCGGGTTGGTGACGATGTCGCCGCCGCGCTCGATCACGAACTCCTCGACCGCCCGGCGCGCGATGCCCTGCGCGAACGGGGGGACCCGGAGGATCCGCACTTCTGCGTCGGGTGACCAGGGGATCCCGGCCGCGCCATCCTCCTCGATCCACGGGATGTCCTCCGGACGGACGCCGACCGTGCCGGTCAGCAGGAGGTTGCACGGAACCAGCCGAACGAGGTTCTCCGCCTGCGAGCCGAGCTCCGTGTCGTCGATGCGGTGCGCGCCGTGTCGAGCGGCGACGATTAGCGCCGGCTTCACCTCTTCGGCCCACTGGAGGATCACCTGGAACGGCTTGCCCACGAGGATCTGCGTCCTGATCGG
>CAYLPM010000490.1:0-3590 GCA_964385525.1 uncultured Gemmatimonadaceae bacterium | reverse complement strand
CTGCTGTTCGGGCTGCTCATGCTGTTCGTCTCGCGCTACAAGCGCTGCCCGGCGAACCGCGTGCTGGTGATCTCGGGCAAGGTCGGCGGCGGCGAGAGCGCGAAGTGCATCTCGGGCGGCGCCGCGTTCGTCTGGCCGGTGTTCCAGGAGTACGCGTTCCTGAGTCTCGAGCCGATCCAGATCGACATCCCGCTCCGCGACGCGCTCTCGTTCGAGAACATTCGCGTCGCCGTGCCGAGCGTCTTCACGGTCGCGGTCGGCACCGAGAGCGACGTGCGGCAGAACGCCGCGATCCGACTGCTCGATCTGACGCACGATCAGGTGAAGCGGCAGGCCCAGGACATCATCTTCGGGCAGCTCCGCCAGGTGATCGCCTCGATGCGGATCGAGGAGATCAACCGCGATCGCGACGCCTTCCTGCATCGCATCCAGACCTCGCTCGAGCCGGAGCTGAAGAAGATCGGCCTCGTTCTCATCAACGTGAACATCACCGATCTCAAGGACGACTCCGGCTACATCGAGGCGATCGGCAAGAAGGCGGCGGCCACCGCGGTGCAGCAGGCTCGCGGCGACGTCGCCGAACAGGAGAAGCTCGGTGAGATCCGCGTTGCCGAGGCCGAGCGCGACCGGATCGTGCAGGTGGCGAACGCCACGAAGCTGCGCGAGATCGGCACGCGCGAGGCCGAGCGCGAGCAGGCGGTGCGTCTCGCGGATCTTCTGAAGGAACAGACGATCGGCGAACAGCAGGCCTCGTTCGAGCGCGAGGCGCAGGTGAAGGACGCGGAACGCTCGCGCCGCGTGCGCGTGGCCGATGCGGAGGCAAAGGCGATCGACGGCGAGTCGGCGTCACAGGCACAGATCGTCGCGACGCGCGCGCAGCTTCAGCTTCGCGAGGCGGAGGCGTACCAGCTCGCGGAGACGAAGAAGCGGGAAGCCGAGGCCGCGGTGAAGGAGGCGCAGAACCGCGCCCTCGCCCGGGCGGCGATCGCCGACGCGGAACGCGTCGAGGCGGAGCGCCGCGCCGCCGTCGAAGCCCCGGCCAAGGCGGAGAAGGCGAGGACGATCGTCGAGGCCGAAGCGGAAGCCGAGAAGCGGATCCTGGAGGCCAGGGCCGAGGCGCAGGCGATCTTCATGAAGCTCGAGGCCGAGGCGCGCGGACAGTACGAGATCCTCGCCAAGAAGGGTGAGGGACTCCAGCGCGTGGTGGAGGCCTGCGGGAGTGCGAAGGAAGCGTTCCAGTTGCTGATGCTCGAGCATCTGGACACGCTCGCGCACACCAGCGCGCAGGCGATCTCGAACATCAAGTTCGACAAGGTCGTGGTCTGGGATGGCGGCGCGAATCAGCAGAGCGGGGCGGCCGGGTTCCTCCAGAACATGGCGAGGACGATGCCGCCGATGATGAACGTGCTGCGCGACATCGCCGGCGTCGAGCTGCCGAGTCACTTCGGGCACCTCATCCCCGATGCGCCGGTGGAACGGGAGGTCGCGAGCGATGGCGTCGCCGGCGTGACGCCCCCCGCCGACGCACTGCCGTCGAGGCTCACGCCGGATGGCGGCGCCAAGTCGGGCGGCAAGGATCGTGGCAGCTCCAACTAGACACCGGCGGCGGGAGGTCGGACACGACCAGCCCAACTGATTGTGGCGGCTCGAGTTCGAACGGCGCGGCAGCGATGCCGCGCCGTCGTTCGTTCGGGTCCCGATCCGGGGACGGCCGAGCGGTTTCCCGCGGTCGCCGCCGATCGTCGAAATGGGAGTCGGAGCGCTCTTCCTCTACGTGCGCTCTCGCACACGCGTACCAGACGGGTACGCCCTCCCAGGAGAGTCGTCATGCGAGCCTGCGCTCGGTTGTCGCTCGTCACCTTCGGCGCGCTGCTGGTCGCGTCGGCCGCGAGCCACCCGCTCGCCGCACAGGAAGAGATTCGATGGAACGACGGCCCGACCGTCGGTCGGCTCGGCAGCGTTGCCCAGATTCAGGTGCCGGCAGGCTACCGCTTCTCCGGCGTCCAGGGCGCGGTGCGCTTCCTCGAGCTCACTGAAAACGTCCCCTCGGGCCGGGAACTCGGCATCCTGATTCCGGATGTGGAGCTCGACGAGGATTTCTGGTTCGTGATCTTCGAGTTCGACGAGTCCGGCTACGTGAAGGATGAGGACCGGGACGAGCTCGATGCCGACGCGCTGCTGACGACGCTCCGCAAGGGGAACGACGCGGCCAACAAGGTCCGGCGTGAGCGGGGATGGACGACGCTGCGGATCGTCGGGTGGGACAAGGCGCCGTTCTACGACGAGCGGACGAACAATCTCACGTGGGCGATTCGCGGCGCTGTGGATGAAGGCGCGGATGCGGGGGAGTCGGTCAACTACTCCACGCGCATCCTCGGTCGTCGCGGCACGATGAACGTGGACCTCGTGCTCGATCCCGCGCTCCTCGACGATGTCGTGCCGGAGTTCGAGGCGCTGATGACGGATTTCGAGTATCTCCCCGGAAGCCGGTACGCCGAGTGGGTCGCAGGTGATCCGGTTGCCGCGTACGGCCTCGCCGCGCTCGTCGCCGGCGGCGCGGGCGCGCTCGCGTTCAAGTCGGGGCTTCTCCAGAAATTCGGCAAGCTGATCATCCTGGCGGTCCTCGGGGTGGTCGGCGCGATCGGCAAGTTCTTCAAGCAGCTGTTCGGCTCAAAGGACGAACAGCCGGCTGCACAGGCATCGTGATCGCCCGGTCATGAGCGGACCCGCGGCGCTCCTGGCGGTTCTCGGAGCGCTGTATCTGCTGGAGTGCATCGTCGCCGTCCCCGGAGGGCTCGTCGCCTTCCGCGGGACGGCGCGTGCATCATGGCGCCTCGTGCGCGGGGGATTCCGGGTCGGTTCGAGTGGAATGCGGCTGGTGTTCGTCCCGGCGCTCCCGTGGTCGCGGGGCGTCCTGCTGGCGGGCGAGCATCGCGGCGCCGCCTCGGACGACCCCGTCGACGGCGACGAACGCCAGCGGTCCCGCGTGCTGTCGTACGAGACTGACCACGTCCGGTCGCGGCTCGCTGAACTGGATGCAGCGACCGCCGCGCTGCGCGTGGACGCTCTCGCGATGTTCGGGGTCGTGTTCATCCTCTCGCCGCTCGTCGTTCGCGTGCTCGGCTGGGACACGAGCTGGCCGTTTCTGATCGCCGCGATCGCGGCGCTTGCGACGTTCATCGTCGGCGACTATCGGCGCGCCCACGCGGACCTGTCCCCGGGCGCCCGCGGAGCTCCGCTCGGCGTCCTGATCACGCTCGCGCTCTCGCCGGCATCGGCGATGCGGGCGGAGGACACCCTGGTACGCGCGTTGCTCACCGGGCAACACGCGCTCGTGGTCGCGCACGTCCTGTGCACGCCGGGAGAGTACGAGCGGATCGCCGCCGACGCCGTTCGCGCGTGGCGGCGCGGCGCGACCAGCGACCCCGCCGCGGAGGCGTTCATCGCCGCCACCCTGGGGGATCCGGCGCGCCTCGTTCTCCAATCCGCATCGACGGATCCCTTCGCGCTCTCGTACTGCCCGAGTTGTCAGGCGGAGTACGCGATCGCCGAGGGGGCGTGCGATGGGTGTGGAGGGATCGTGCTGGAGC
>CAYLPM010000489.1:0-4975 GCA_964385525.1 uncultured Gemmatimonadaceae bacterium | reverse complement strand
GGCGAGCACCGCGGCCACTCCGAAGCGCCACTCGAAGCGGAAGGCCAGGTAGACGAGGGTCACCCCGAAGGAGATCAGGATCGCGTAGAGCGCCCTCTGGCGCAGCTCGGCGCCGACGCGCGGACCGATCGCCTCCGTCCGCTCGATCGAGTAGGTGTCCGCGCCGAAGCGCTGGTCGAGCGCGGCCTCGATCGTCTCCGAGACCACCTCCGCGCCCGCCGTGTCGGCCTCCGCGTCCTGCGCGCGCAGCGTGAACTCGTTGTCGCCACCGAAGGTCTGGATGTCGGCGTTGCCCACGCCCGCGTCCTGGAGCGCGGACCGGATCTCACTCACCGGCACCGGCTGCTCGAAGCGGATATGCATCATCGTGCCGCCGGTGAACTCGATGCTGTACTCGAGCGGCCGGAAGAGCGAGGAGGCGAGCCCGGCCAGGATGAAGGCCAGCGCGACCGCCGAGGTGTGGCGCCAGTATCCGAGGAAGTTGAAACGGGTGTTGTGGAAGATTCGCAGCATCAGATGCTCAGCGTCTGGGCGCCGCGCGCGCGGTTGAGCCAGACCATGTAGAAAGTCCGCACGACGAAGATCGCGGAGATCATGGAGGCGACGATGCCGGCCAGCAGCGTGACCGCGAATCCGCGGATCGGCCCGGTGCCGAACTGGTAGAGCACGAGCGCCGTCAGCGCCGTCGTGACGTTGGCATCCACGATCGCGCTCATCGCGTGACGGAAGCCTTCATCGATCGCCGTGCGGACGGTCTTGCCTGCATCCAGTTCCTCGCGGATGCGCTCGAAGATGAGCACGTTCGCGTCGACCGCGATCCCGATCCCGAGCACGAAGCCCGCGAGCCCAGGCAGGGTAAGCACGGCGCCGAAGCCGGCGAGGATGCCGAGTGTGAAGAGCACGTAGAGCGTGAGCGCCGTGACGGCGAGCAGGCCCGAGAGGCGGTAGTACGCGATCATGACGACGATGACGAGCACGACGGCGATCGCGCTGGCGGTGATGCCCGCCCGGATCGAGTCCTCGCCGAGGCTGGCACCGATGCGCCGGACCTCGACGACCTCGAGTGGGACCGGCAGGGAACCGGCCCTGAGCACGAGGGCGAGGTCCTGCGCCGCCTGGAGATCCTGCCCGCCCAGCGTGATCTGGCCACTGGTTCCGATCGCGCTCTGGATGACGGGCGGCCGGCCCATCACGCGCTGGTCGAGGACGATCGCCATGAAATCCTGAATGTGCCGGCCGGTCTCCTGCCGGAAGCGGCGGCCGCCCTCGTTGTTCAGGCGGAACTGCACGAGCACACCCTCGATCGGGTCGGTGGTCGGCCGGGCATCCACGATGTACTGGCCGGTGATGATCGGACGCGAGTCGAGGACATAGAGCGCGCGATAGGAGACCGCGCCCATCATCGTCGTGTCGCCCGCCCATCGCAGCACCTTGCCCGGCGGGAGCGCGGCACTGACCGCCTCGTCGGCGAGGTAGCGGCGGAGCGTCTGCACATCCTCCGTGGCGACGTAGTACTCGCCGGGCATTCCGCCGGACTGGAGGTAGCGCGAGAACGGGCCGCCCAGCGCATCCGGCGCGGCGGCGGAGTCCGTTCCGGTCGTATCGCTCACCGACGCGGCCGTGTCCGTCGGCGTGAAGAGATCCTGGAGCCCACGTCCCGCCGTGCCGGTCGTCTGACCTTCCGCAGCGCCGCGCGCCGTGCCCGTCGCATCGCCGGAACGCGCGGCCGCCAGTCCACGCTCGCGAACGATCGCGTCGAGCCGCGGAAGCACGCGCTCGAGCGCCTGTGACTCATCCACGATCTGGAACTCGAGGAAGGCCTGATTCTGAACGACGTCACGTGCGCGCTCCGGATCGTCGAGCCCGGGAAGCTCGACGATGATGCGGTCATCACCCGAACGCTGGACCACGGGTTCGGAGACGCCGAACTCGTCGATCCGATTGCGAACGACCGTCAAGGCGCGCTCGAGCGCTCCATCGGGATCGGCGACGGCGCCCTTGGACTCGTCGATCTCGAGGGCCAGGTGCACGCCTCCGGACAGGTCGAGCCCACGCTTCAGCGGGACGCGGATGACGGCGGTGTCGTACCAGGTCTCCGTCTCCCGGTCGAAGCGGCGCTCGGTGACGTTGCGCGGAATGAGAGTCCACGCCGCCGCCGCCACGAGCACCAGGATGCCGAGGAGGCGGTACTTGAGGTTGGACATGGGGCTGACTACCGAAACGAGGTGTGGATGGGCGTCAAGCCTAGAAGGTTACCGGGGTGCTCCGCGAGAGTCAACGCGCGGCGCGCGTTCTCCTCGTCCCGCGAGAGCTGAGCTTTCAGCGCGTCGGCATCCGGAAACCGCATCGTGTCTCGGAGCCGTTCGATGAACTCGAGCTTGACGTACGCGCCGTAGAGGTCGCCCTCGGCATCGAAGAGGTGCGCCTCGAGCGTCACTGTCGCGTCGCCGAAGGTCGGTCGAGGGCCCAGGTTCATCATCCCGCCGAACGGCCCCCGCGGCGTCTGCGCGCGCACCGCGTAGACGCCTTCGGGGGGCAGGAGCTTGCGCGGGGAGACGGGCTCGAGATTGATCGTCGGAAAGCCGAGCACGCGGCCTCGACTGGCACCGGCCACCACGTGCCCGCCCACGGAATACGGCCGGCCGAGCCCGAGCGCGGCGCGATGGAGGTCGCCACCGGCGACGGCGCGACGGATCGTCGTGGACGACACCGCACGCCCATCGGGGAACGTGACCGCCTCGACGACATCCACCTGCACGCCGCGGCTGGCACCGAGCTGGCGCATGACCTCGACGTCGCCTTCGCGGCCGCGGCCGACGCCGTGGTCGTACCCGATCAGCAGCTCGCTCACCCGATAACGCTTCAGGAGCACGAGGTCGAACCACTGCTCCGCGGTGTAGCGCCGCAGAAGTGGCGTGAACGGCACCACGACCAGGTAATCGATCCCGCTCTCGGCCAGCACCTCGAGCTTCTCTGCGCCGACCGTGAGAAGCTGCGGCGCCGCCGTCGGATTGACGACCTCGAGGGGGTGGGGATCGAACGTCACGAGGATGCTCCGAAGCCTCGTCTCCGTCGCGCGAGAGACGAGCTCCGCCAGAACATCCTGATGCCCACGGTGCACGCCATCGAACGTGCCGACGGTGGCGATGGTGCCAGCAATGCCCGGCGGCAATCCGGAATCCGACCCGTCCCGCTCAGCGCTCACGCAGGACCACCCTCGGCCGCCACAGATCACCGTCGCGCTCGGCGATGGCGACGAGCGCCTGCGACGTATCCACGAGGGCGGCGCGTTCCCCCGCGACCGTGGCCGCGGCCGGATTTCCGTGCGTCACGCGTGCGACATCGACGTCGTCGAGTGTCTGCCGCGCGAGCGCGCCGAGACCCTCCAGCGGCGACCGCAGTGTCACCGGCGACTCGCGCAGCTCGGCGACGCTCGTGGCATCCGCGACCTCGAACGCTCCGCTGCGGGTGCGGCGGAGCGCCGCAAGGTGCGCGGCGCTGCCCGTCGCGCGGCCGAGATCGCGGGCGAGCGCACGGATGTAGGTCCCGCCCCCGCACGTGATCGTCACATCCAGATCCGTCCCTCGCCAGCCGCGGACGGACCACGCGAGCACGTTGACGGTGACGGGTGGGAGCTCCAGCGTTTCGCCGCGTCGCGCCGCGGCGTACGCGCGCCGTCCAGCCACCTGCTTGGCGGAATACCGTGGCGGCAGTTGCGTGAGCTCGCCGGTGAGGTCGACGATCGCGGCGAGCACGTCCGGCTCGGCCGGAGGCTCCGCAGTCCGGATCGGTGCGCCGGTGAGATCATCGGTATCGGTTTCGCTCCCGAAGCGCAGCGTGGCGTCGTAGACCTTCGGTTCTCCCTCGAGATACGGCAGCAGTCGGGTCGCTCGGCCGACGAGCAGGACGAGCAGGCCGGTCGCGAACGGATCCAGCGTCCCGGCATGCCCGACGCGGCGCTCACCGAGCGCCTGCCGCGCGATACCGACGGCATCGTGCGAGGTCATCCCCGCCGGTTTGTCGACGAGGAGCAGTCCGTCAGTCGGTGGGCTCCGCATCGGGCGGCGTGCGCTCCTCGCGAATCTGCGCGAGCAGCGACTCGATGTGAGCGGCGCGGGCGACCGAGTCGTCGGGACGGAACTGGATCTCCGGCGCCAGGCGCAGCCGGAGCGCGCGTCCGACGCGGGAGCGCAGGTGGCCTGCGACGCTGGCGAGGCCTTCGTAGGTCTTCGCCTGCTCCTCCTCGCTCCCCATCACGCTGACGAAGACTTTCGCGTGGCGCAGGTCGCGCGTGACGTCGACCCCGGTGACGGTGACGATGCCGACGATGCGCGGATCCTTCACGTCCTCGGCGAGGAAGGTGGCGATCTCTTCGCGGATCGCTTCTGCGACGCGATCGGGACGACGGGCATTGGTGGCCATGGGCGACACGATACGGCAACGCGGCGGCCGGCGTGGGACGCCGGCGGCCGCGCCACGATCATAGAAAGCTCGTCGTCGAATCGATGATCCGGCAGAAGGGATTCCCTTCCACCAGTCGGTCGGCGGCGGCGAGGACGGACTCCGCGTGGCGCCGGTCGGCCGAGACGACGCACGCCGTGAGCTCGGCGCGCTGCCAGACATCGTGGTGCGCCGTCTCGGCGACCGACACGTTGAACTCCTTGTGCATGCGGTCCTTGAGGCTCTTCACCACGGACCGCTTCTCCTTGAGCGACTGCGCGCCCGGGACGTGCATCTCCCAGGAACGCACTCCGATCACCATCGATCAGGCGGATTCGGCCGGCTCGAGCGTGCGCGCGACCTCCTCCGTGCGGTAGCACTCGATGACGTCGCCGACCTTGATGTCGTTGAAGTTCTCGATGCCGATCCCGCACTCGAACCCCTCGCGCACCTCGCGCACGTCGTCCTTGAAGCGCTTGAGCGACCCGATCGTGCCGTCGTACACCTCGGTCCCATCCCGCACGATCCGGACGCG
>CAYLPM010000488.1:0-2047 GCA_964385525.1 uncultured Gemmatimonadaceae bacterium | reverse complement strand
CCCGCCGTGTCGATCATGTCGTCGGGGATCAGGCAATCCCGCCCCTCGACCTCGCCCACGACGTTCAGCACCTCGGACACGTTCGCGCTCGGCCGTCGCTTGTCGATGATCGCGAGCGAGCCGTTCAGCCGCTTGGCGTAGCCCCGCGCCATCTTCGCCGAGCCGACGTCCGGCGCGACGACCGTCAGGTCCTTCAGCCCCTTCTTCCGATAATGCGACACCAGGACCGGCGACGCGTACAGGTGGTCGACCGGGACATCGAAGAAGCCCTGCAGCTGGTGCTGGTGAAAGTCGATCCCCAGCACACGATCGGCGCCCGCCCCCTGGACCATGTTCGCCAAGAGCTTGGCGCCGATCGCAACGCGCGGCTGGTCCTTGCGGTCCTGCCGCGAATAACCGTAGTAGGGCATCACGCTCGTCACGCGTGACGCCGACGCCCGCTTGGCCGCATCGATCATGAGCAGCAGCTCCATGATGTTCTCGGCCGGCGGATTGGTCGGCTGCACGATGAAGACATCGTGCCCCCGAATGTTCTCGTCGATCCGGACGAAGATCTCGCCATCCGCGAAGCGGCTGAGCGTCGTCTTGCACAGCTCCACGCCGAGCCATCGAGCGATCTCCTCGGCGAGCGCCCGATTCGCGGTGCCGCTGAGCAGCTTGAACCCGCGCGTCGCGGCAGGAACCCCGTCCATTACGCAGCCTTGTAAGCTAAGTGAGGCCTGAGAGTTGGTCAATCAGAGGCGGCATCGGACACGCGTGCGGCGGTCGGGGCGCAACGCCTGCGCCGGGACGCCCGCGTGCCAATTGCCCCGCGTGGATTCGAACCACGATTCTGCGGTCCAAAGCCGCATGTCCTGCCATTGGACGACGGGGCAACAGCCCCAAAAACCTACTCCATCAGGTCGACACCGACAACTCGCGCGGCCGTGCGCGTCGCGATCACCGAGCCCTCCACCGCCGCGGCGATGGCATCGAGATCGGGCGGCGTGTCGAAGAGTCCGATGATCGCTGAACCGGAGCCGGTGAGTTGGGCGATCCTCGCGCCGTGCGCGCGCAGCGCGCCCGTGATCTCGTGGATCACGGGGTGCCGTTCCGCCACCACCGACTCGAAGTCGTTGCCCGCGCGTCGATCGAGGGCGGCCCACGATCCCAGCTCGGCCGGGTGCACGGTGCGCGGCTCGATGCGATCGGCGAACCCCTCGGGAGAGAGCCACCCGTACGCGTCGGCCGTATCGATCGCGAATGGCGGGACGACGATCAGCATCTCGCGCGCCGGCGGCGGCGGCAGCTCGAGCAGGCGTTCGCCGCGCCCCCATGCCAGCGCGAACGGCGCCTCGAGGGTGAGGAACGGGACGTCCGCGCCGAGCAGGCCGGCGATCCCCAGCAACCCCGCGGGCGGCAAGGGATGCGGCGACAGCGCGTTCAGCGCGCGGAGCACCGCGCCGGCATCGGCGCTGCCGCCGCCAAGCCCCGCGCCGACCGGGATCACCTTCTCGAGCCGGATCGCGAACCCCGAAGGCCATCCCGTCGCCTGCTGGTACGCGGTCGCGGCCCGCCACGCGAGGTTGCGGTCGCCGGGCCCGAGGTCCGCCGAGCCGACGTCTAGCGAGCGATCGGTGCCGCCCACCCGTACGGTGACGAGGTCGGCGACATCCACGCGCAGGAAGAGCGTCTCGAGCTGGTGCCATCCGGAGGCTTCGCGGGCGAGGATCCGGAGCGAGAGGTTGATCTTCGCCTGGGCGGCGACGCGCGCCGCGGCGGCAGGGGCGCCCGCGCTCATGCGTCGGCGCTCATGCGTCGGCGCTCATGCGTGGGCGCTCATGCGTCGGCGCTCATGCGTGGGCGCTCATGCGTGGGCGCTCACGTATCTCCGCCTATGCGGTCCGGGGTGCGCGTCCGGCAGCACGCACTCCGGAGGAGCACGCGCGGCTCAGGTACTCCGTTCGGCGGCTTTGCGAACATCGCTGAGGTGGACGTTGAGGCGCGCGATGTAGTAGGCTCCGATGCCGGTGATGGGAATGTAGGAGACGAAGTGGTAGGCGATCGC
>CAYLPM010000487.1:0-2582 GCA_964385525.1 uncultured Gemmatimonadaceae bacterium | reverse complement strand
GCCGGAGCAGCTGCTGGCGCCGGTGCGCGCGGCGCTCAGGTCGGTGGACCCGTCCGTACCGCTGGAGGACATGGCGTCGATGGAGGAGCGCCTGTACGCGTCGGTGGCGCAGCCGCGGCAGTGGGCGACGCTGCTCGGCGCTTTCGCGATCGCCGCGTTGGCGTTGTCCGCGGTCGGTGTCTTCGGCATGCTCTCGTACATGGTGAGCACGCGCCGGCGCGAAATCGGCGTGCGAATGGCCCTCGGCGCCCAGCGGCGCAGCGTCGTGCGCATGGTGATCGGCAGCGGGTTGACGCACGCCATCATCGGCTCCGCCGTAGGATTGGTCGCGGCGCTCGTCGGGACACGCGCGCTGACGTCCGTGCTGTACGATGTGAGCGCGGCCGACCCGCGCACCCTCGCGCTGGCGACGCTGGCGCTGCTGTCGGTCGCGCTGGCGGCGTGCTGGCTGCCCGCGCGCCGCGCCGCGTCGATCGATCCGCTCGAAGCGATCCGGCACGACTAGGAGGGCGCGCCCCACATCGTAGCGGCTCCTCTCCCTCCGCGACCAGCGCGGTGAGGATCGCCGCCATGCCGAGGGCCGCGGGCACCGAAGGGATGGTGCGATCTACTGAGTGAACCGCGACAGCGCCGACTCATAGGCGCGCACGACGGCGCCCAGGTAGCGCGAGGCCGGCGTGTACTGGAACTTGAGCTCCGTCGTGGCGTGCGTGCCATCGACACGGAATCCGCTCGTCAGGAAGCGCGCTTCGTCGAGCGCGAGTCTCGGTCGGCGCCCGAGAGGCGCGGCCAGCACGGTCGCGACCGCGGCCTCGGTGAGCGCGAGCGGCCTGGGGAGCGCGCGGGGCGCGCGCCGGTGCGCATGGACCGCGACCCGCGACAGCACCTCGTACGACGACAGCATGTCGCCTGACAGGATGTAGCGCTCGCCGCTGTCCCGCTTCACCGCGGCCCGCAGGAGGCCCTCGATCGCGTCGCCGACCCACACCCAGCTCAACTTCGCGTGGCTTGCGACCAGAGGGTCGCCGCGCACGGCCCGCGCAATCAGGCGACCGGTCCATCCGGGGTCGCCCGGGGCGACGATCAGTCCCGTGTTCACGACGACGACTTCGACTCCCCGGGTGCCCATGTTCCGGGCGAGGCGCTCCGCCTCCAACTGGGATCGTTCGAGCTCGGTCTCCGTGTGTCCGCGGTGGCGGGTGAACTCGTCACCGATCTCGCCATCCGCCGCACCGATCGTGACCGCGGAGCCGCAGTGGATGACGCGGCGGACACCGGCGGCGAGGGCCGCCGTCATGATGCTCTTCGTCCCGCCCACGTTCACGGCGTGGAAGTCGTCCGGCCGACTGGACCAGAAGTCGAAGAAGCTCGCGAGGTGAAAGACCAGCTCGCAGCCCTTGAGCGCGTCGCTGATCTGCGCGGGCCGGCGCACGTCGCCGACGACCGGCATCGCGCCGAGGTTGCGCATCTGCGTCACGCCGGTGGTGCGTCGCACGAGGCCCACGACCTTGCACTTGCGCTTGACGAGTGCCGCGACGAGCGCCCGGCCGAGCGGACTCGCCGCTCCGGTGACGAATACGCGCATGTGGATATCTAGGGCTCGCCGCTCGCGCGCGGTGTGTCGGCAGTCACCGGGATCGCGGTCATCTTTTCCGATCGGCGCCGCAACGCGCAATCCACGCGGGTACTCCTCTGCCGAACAAACGCCAGTGCCGCCGACCTGTCGGGATGCAACCCGACGACGCGGTTCGCGTACGCGCGACCTCTCCTCTTGACGGTCTACAGCAATCGCGGTATCGTGGTTCTGTAGACCACCAAGAGGAGCCGCGTGGCGCACGACCAATCGGAGTTGCTCCAGGGCACCCTGGAGCTCCTCATCCTGAAGACGCTCTCGATCGAGCCCATGCACGGCTGGGGCATCAGCCAGCTCATCCAGGAGGGCTCGCGCGACGTCTTCCAGGTCAACCAGGGCAGCCTCTACCCTGCCCTCCAGCGGATGAAGTCGAGGGGATGGATCCGCTCCGAGTGGCGGACGACGGAGCACAATCGGCGCGCGCGATACTACCTGCTGACCACGGCCGGGAGACGCGAGCTCGCGCGAGAGCGCGCGCAGTGGCAGCGCTCCTCCGCTGCCGTGAACTGGGTGCTCGAGTGGGCGGGAGGGACGACATGAGGTGGATCGCGGCACTGCGCGAAGGGCTGCGCGGGGTCCTCTTCCGCACGCGCGAGGAAGCGGACATGGAAGACGAGCTCCGCTTCCACGTCGAGATGGAGACGGCACGGCTCACGCGGGTGGCCGGACTCGCGCCCGACGATGCCCGGCGACGCGCCGCCGCCGCGTTCGGCGGCATCGAACGGTATAAGGAGGAGGTGCGCGAGGCCCGCGGACTCGGCTGGATCAACGGCGCCTGGCTGGACTTCAGGCTCGGCGCTCGGATGCTTCGCAAGTACCCGGCGATGTCGATCATCGGAGGCCTGGGCATGGCCGTCGGCATCGCGATCAGCGTCGGATTCTTCGCGTTCGCCGCCGCGCACATCTTCCCGGTCCTGCCCCTCGATGAGGGGGAGCGCATCGTGGCACT
>CAYLPM010000486.1:0-6673 GCA_964385525.1 uncultured Gemmatimonadaceae bacterium | reverse complement strand
AGCTCCGGCTTCTCCAGCCGCCTGTTCACTCGCTCGTCCGGCCGCCTTTCCTGCGGCTCCGACCCGACCGACTCCGTGAGCGACGCCCGACCAGTCCTCGGGTCGAAGGTGCTGCCGGGCGGCAGCACGTGCATGCGCAGGCCCGCCGCACCCAGCACCGGTGCGGAATCGACCGTCACGGTGGCCTCCCGCGCGTCGTACACGATGACCACGCTCTCGCCGATCACGCGCCAGAGGCCATCGGGACCGACGAGCAGCGCCGTGCTCTCATCGATGCCGAGTCCGACCAGAGAGGGGTTCTCGAGCACGAGGCTGATGAGCCGATTGTGACGGCGCCGCCGGACGAAGTGCTGATCGACGATGGCGCCGGGGAGGAGCGTGATGCCGGGCTCGGTGACGACGTTATTGCGGTCGATCGTGATGAACGCATCACGCGAGTTGGCTGACAACGGCCGCGCGCCGCCGGGCCGCTGCTCGCCTCCGGTGAGCATCGGCGAGGTCATGATCGCGGCGCCCGCCGACGTCCCGCCGATGATCGCCCCCGCGTGATAGCGTTCGCGAAGCGCGGTTTCGACCGGTGTGTCGCGAAGCACCGCGGTGAGGCGCGTCTGCACCCCGCCAGGAAACCAGACTCCCGTCACGCCGTCGAGCTCGCGAGCGGCGGCCGGGTCCATCGCCTGCTCCCGCGTGAGGATCAGGCTGCGGGCGTCGACTCCCAGCCGCCGCAACGCCGTCACCTCGGACTCGGCCGCCCTCTCGGCGTCGGCGCTCGCCATCGGAAGGACGACGATGCGGGCACTGCCCGGACCGCCGGCGAGACGGACGAACTCCTCGCGCATCGTGGCCGGGCGCGGGCCGCCGCCGACGATCATGAGATGACCGCGCGGCGGCTGCGGCACGGGCGCGGACACCGACTGCGCCTGCGACACACCGGCGGTGACGAGCAGGGAGACGGCGAGGACGAAGGTGAATCGAGGCATGGTCCTGTCGAGCAGCATTGAGTTAGCGCGAGTTTCGGGAATCAGGGAGCGAGAGTGGTGCGCGCCCAGTCCCAGCCCTCGAGCCCGCGATCGTTCACGGCCTTCACGGCGATCGCCCACCCGGGCGACACGTTCTCGATCCGGGCGCGTGCGTCGGTCACGGTCACACGGTGCCGCATCGGTTCGTCGGCCGGACCGTAGGCGACCACGTACTGCCGGACGCCACTCTCCGGCGACGGCGTCCATTCGACGACGGCCGCGCGTCCGTCCCGTCGCGCGCGCAGTCCGGCGAGTCGGCCCGGACTCGACGCGAGGATCATGACCGAGGCGGTCGTGGTCTTCGCGGTCTCGCGCACGAGCTCGTGATTGATCGTCTCGAGCCGGTCTGTCGCCTGGTGGTAATGCGGGTTCCCGAGCACGGGGTACGACCCGATGCCGCCGACGATGTCGCCGTATGCCTCGTAGTACGCCGCCGCATCCGTGCTCTTGTAATAGAGCGCGTCGAACGTGATCAGATCGGTGAACAGGAAGGCCGCCGCGTGCTGGAGATCGCGGATGCCCGGATTCGAGTATCGGATCGTGTTGTCGAGGCGGTGGTCGTTGGACCAGCCGAGCATGTCGTTGTTGAGCGCGCCGATGAGCTTGTCGCCGCGCTCGACGGCCTGGCGCACGTATTCGCGACTGCCCAGCAGCCCCGACTCCTCGCCGGTGAAGGCGGCGAAGACCACGGTCGCGGGCAGCGGCGACCGCGCGAGCACGCGCGCGGTCTCCAGCAGGACCGACGTCCCCGACGTGTTGTCGTCCGCGCCCGGACCGCGGGAATGCGAGTCGAAGTGGCTGCTGAGGATGTAGATGAGCTCCGGGTTTCGCGTCCCGCGCAGAGTGGCGAGCACGTTGGCGGTACGAATCGTGTTGCCGCCCGCACGCCTCTCGAACCACTGGAGCTCCGGCTCGTAGCCGAACGAGCGAAGCGTCTCGAGGATGTATTCCCTCGCGGGCGCGTTCCCCGGCTGCGTGATGTTCTTGGAATCGAAGTCGTGGAGCGCCTTCTGGTACTCGTAGAGCTTCGCGATCGAGACGTTGGCGAGCATGCCGCGGACGTCATCGGCGATCGGCGCGAACGCACGCTCGCCGGCGGCGCGAAGTGCCTTCTCGGCGGCGAGCCCGACGGCGAGTCGCGCGAGCAGCTCGTCGCGGGTGACGCGTCGACTCCGATCCACGAGGTAGACGCCGCGCTCCGGCGAGACCGTGTCGCCATCACGCTCGGCCACGATGAGGATCCGCCGCCCGTCGCTCGACGGAAGCCACCCGTACTCCGGCGCGATCGTGCGCACCGTGTTGTTGTGGAACAGTCGCCGTCGCGCGCCGGTGCGCGCATCGTACAGGTGCGAGCGGCGATGCCGGCCCTCGCCCATCACCGCGAGGATCGTCGTGTCATCGAGGAACCGGGGCATCAGGTCATGCTGAATCTCGCGCGTGAGGCGTCGCTCCTCCTTCCGCGCCGTGTCGATCACGTAGAGCTCCCAGTCGTCCTTCGTCATCATCTGAAACACGACCCGGTCGCCGGTCGGCGAGAGGGCGGGCGCATCGATCCGGTCGGCACCGGCGCGGACGACCGTCGCGGCGCCGCCGCGCAGCGGGGCGACGTGGATCGCGCTGCTGTCGCCGTCGCGGACGATCCAGGCGAGCGTCGAGCCATCGGCGGACACGATCGGCGATGATCCGGCGACGCGACGCTCGCTGCCGCTCGCGATCTCGAGGAGCACGAACTCGCTCCCGCCGCCACCACGGAAGCCGCCCCCCGGCTGCTGGCCGCCCTCGGCCGGCCGCTGCGGCAGCGGCGAGCGATTGGGCATCGCGTAGAGCAGGTGCGTTCCGCCGGGAAGCACGCTCGGCTCGCCTCGAATGCTCTCGGTGCGCGTGACCGGCGTCGCGCGCCCGCCGTCGGCAGGCACGGCGAGGATGTCCGTGCCGGCGTCGTCCTCGGGCGTGGCGCCGACGAAGTAGACGGTACGCCCGTCCGCCGAGAACGCTGGCGCGCCAACGATGAGCTCGGAACCGACGAGCTCGCGCTCGCGGCCAGTGCTCAGGTCGCGCACGACGAGGCGGGCCGCGCGGGCCTCGAGCCAGGCCTGTTGCTGTTGGTGAGCCATCACGCGCTGCCGGTCCGCGCCCTCGAGCCCCGGGAGCTGTGCACGCGCCGCACGCAGCTCCGGCGTCTCGCGTTCGGCGATGTACACCAGCCGGTCGCCCGTCGGGGACAGCGATCCGGCACTTCCCCGCACTTCGCCGATCCGCCGCGGCGCTCCCTCGACGCTCCAAACGTGGAGCGTGCGGTCCGTGCCGGTGCCGCTCTCGTACAGCGCGACGCGCCCGTCCGCGCTCAGCCGCGGATCACGCCCATCCGGCGTGAGCTCGCTGACGTGGAACAGCTCGCCCGTGAGCAGCGCGATCGGTTCCAGGTAGCGACCGCCATCCGCGCCCCGCAGCAGGCGCTGGAAGGCCTCGATCGCATCCACGTAGTCGCCGCGGTCCCACGCCAGCGCGGCGGACTCGTAGTCGCTCGTCAACGAGCGTTGCGCCGGGAGGGCGGCGGGCAGCAGTGCGAGAAGCGCGAGGAGCGCGAGCGGAAGCAGTCGTGAAACCGGCATGTCGGTGCGGGGCGAGAGGATCGTAACCGGCGCGGAGCGGGCGCATCGCGGACGGCGTGCCGCGATGGTACGCCGCGAGGGAACGCGGACGTGCGAGATTACGTAGCCGGCGCCGCGGAAGCAAGCGCGGCGCGGCCCCTGTTCAATGTACGCGCACGATGCGAGAATCGTCGCACGGATCACCCGCGTTCCTGACCTTCGGGAACCGCGCTCCCTCCCAGCATCCCAGGATCATGCACATCGAGGCCACCGCGACCTGCTCAACGGCCTTCCCACGCCGCCGCGCGCGCCTGACACTCG
The DNA here is from genome assembly GCA_964385525.1 of uncultured Gemmatimonadaceae bacterium. Taxonomy (GTDB): domain Bacteria; phylum Gemmatimonadota; class Gemmatimonadetes; order Gemmatimonadales; family Gemmatimonadaceae; genus DATKCV01. Next base: position 2,742 of record CAYLPM010000486.1, on the reverse strand, counting down.
TCACGATGAGCGCGGTCACGCTCGCGCTGCAGGTCCTGCCGTGGGTTCCGGTCGGAAGCCTGGAGGCGCAGGAGCGCGGCGGTGAGCCGCCCGTCCTGCCGCCGGTGGACGTTCGCGTCACACGCGAGACGGAGCGGTCCACGCTCGAGCTCCCTTTCGCGGTGAGCGCGACTCTGCCGGACAGCGTGCGTCCGGGTCAGCGGCACATCTCACTGGACGAGACGCTGCTCCTGCTGCCCGGCGTGACCGTCGCGAGTCGCCACAACCCGACGCAGGACCCGCGCATTTCGATCCGCGGGTTCGGCGCGCGATCGGCGTTCGGTGTCCGCGGGGTCCGCGTGCTGCGGGACGGGATGCCGCTCACGCTTCCGGATGGGCAGACGCCCGTGGACTACCTCGACCTCGAGTCCGTCGGGCAGGTCGAAGTCCTGCGCGGGAGCGCGTCGGCGCTCTACGGAAACGCGGCTGGTGGCGTGATCGAGCTGCGATCCGAGGAGCCGAGCGACGAACCGCTCGCGGTGTCGATGCGAGGGTGGTCCGGGGCCGATGGCTTTGAACGCTGGACGGGGACGGCGGACGGCACGCTCGGCTCGGTCCGCTACCAGGGCACCGCCGCGCGGACGAGCACCGACGGATGGCGGGACTACTCGCGGCATCGGACGACGCACGGGCACGCGCGGGTCGCGACCGACATTGGCGCCACGACTTTGGCCGTTCAGGCCCTGCTCTTCGACATGCCCATCGCCGAGAATCCCGGGGCGCTGACCGAGACGGAGTGGCGCACCGATCCCACGACCGCCAACGCCGCCTCGGTGACTCGCGGTGCGCGCAAAGCGGTGACGCAGTCGCAGTTCGGGCTCGCGGTCACGCGCGCGATGGACGGCGGCGAGATCGATGCGACCGTGTACGGCGGCTCCCGAACGCTCGACAATCCCCTTCCCTTCGCGATCATCGACATCGACCGCGTCTCGTACGGCGCGAGCGTCCGCGGCGGCATCGCGCAGACGCTGCTCGGACGGGAGCACCGGATCAGCGCCGGCATCGATGCGCAGATGCTCTCCGATGATCGCCGGAACTTCGCCAACTGCAACGACGATCCGCCCCCCACGACGCCCACGGCGGACTGCCCCGACCCGGGTCGGGAGCGCGGCGTCCTGCAGCTCGATCAGCGGGAGAGCGTACGGAGCATCGGCGTCTATGTGCGCGACGAGCTTCGGCTGGGCGGCCGATGGCTGCTGAGCGCCGGCGTGCGGGCGGACCAGGTGCGCTTCCAGGTGGACGACCACTACGTCGTCGGAGGCGATCTGGACGATTCGGGCGCGCGCACACTCCGCGCGATCAGTCCGATGGCGGGACTGCTCGTCCGCGCGGGTCTGCTGAATGCACTCTATGCCAACGTCTCGACGTCGTTCGAGACGCCGACGGCGACGGAGCTCGGCAACCAGCCCGACGGGAACGCGGGGATCAACCGGGAGCTGGACCCGCAGCGCGCGGTCACTTACGAGCTGGGCGCGAAGGGCGTTCTGATGCAGCGGGTGCGCTACGACATCGCGGTGTTCGAGACGCGGGTGACGGACGAGCTGGTGCCATTCGAGGCGCCCGGCGGCGGAGAGCGGCGCTTCTTCCGCAACGCAGGACGCACGCAGCGCCGCGGGGTCGAGGTGGCGGCGGGCACCGCGTTCGGACCGCTCGACATCGGCGCATCGTACTCGTTCGCCGACTACGAGTTTCGCGAGTACACGCCGAACGTCGGCGGCGTGACCGTGGACTATTCCGGCAATCGCATACCCGGCATCCCGCAGCACCAGCTCCAGTCGAGCGCGACGGTGCGGCATCGATCGGTGTGGGCGACCGCCGAGGCGATCTTCACGGGCAGCGTGACCGCGGATGACGCGAACACGGCCGCCGCCCCGGCCCACGAGGTCTTGCACCTTCGAGCAGGCGGCGATGCCATGTTCGGCCGACCGTGGCTTGCGCCCGTGATCGGCGTGCACAACGTGCTGGATCGCCGGTACGTGAGCGCGTTGAGCATCAACGCGAACTTCGCCCGCTACTACGAGCCGGCGCCGGGGCGCACCTGGTTCGTCGGCCTCACGCTGGGGTACGGGCGCTAGGGTTTGACGAGCCAGCCTGCTCGCCTTCGGACTCGACCGGATGCCCCGCTTCACGCCAGGCGCTGAAGCCGCCTTCCAGGTTCGCTACGTTGGTGAAGCCCCGCGCCTGGAGCAGCGACGCGGCGATCGACGAGCGCGCCCCCGTCTGGCACTGGAGCACGAGCTCGCGATCCCGCGGGAGCTCGGCCAGGTGCTCCTCGAGATAGCCGACCGGAATGTTCTCGACTCCGGGGAGATGGCCGGCGTCCCATTCGCTCCGGCCACGCACGTCGAGCACCGTGACATCGTCACGCGTCATCCGCCTTTCGAGCTCGGCGGCGGTTATCCGCGGAATGCGCTGCATGCCCGCTCCCGTGGCACGCCACGCCGGAAGGGCCGCGGCGTCGTACCATCCCGCCACGGTGTCCAGGCCTATGAGGGCGAGATCGCGCACGATCTCGTCCACGAGCCGCGGCTCGGACTCATCGACAATCACGGCGAACGGCCGGTCGTACGGCAGCAGCCAGCCGGCCCACGTGGTGAACGACTTGTTGAACGGGATGCTGATCGTACCCGGCACGTGCTCCCGGGCGAACGCGTCGGCGGCCCGCGTGTCGACCACCGGCACGCCGGACGCGAGCCGATCCGC
>CAYLPM010000485.1:0-2857 GCA_964385525.1 uncultured Gemmatimonadaceae bacterium | reverse complement strand
CCATCGATTCCGGCGACCGCCCCCCGGTCCCCACGCCTCGATGCGTTCACCTCCCGCTACGCAAGAATCGGTCACTCTGGTTCCCGGGGCGTTGGCGCCGTTGGCCCTCACCGGCAGCGAACCGAGTGAGGGCGGCCCGACCGTGGCCGCTCGGTTGCGTCCGCGGCGGAGGACACTGCGCACTCGCGAACCTGGACACCTCGGCAATGCGGGCGGAATGGCGTCAGCAGGTGACGGGCATCCCGACCTCCACGCCGCTTCTCCCTCGAACGAGCGGAATCACGTCCGATGCGAACCGCTCCATCTCCTCGTGCTGCGGCGAGAACTGGAGCAGCAGCAGATCCACACCCGCCCGCTCGAGCTCGAGGATCCGATCGGCCACCTGGTCCGGGGTGCCGATCAGCCCCGTGCGCAACCCCCGGTTGGAGACCGAGTAGTCCTCCAGCGAGACGCGCTGCTCGAGCTGCGTGTTCTCGACCCAGTCCCGGTAGTTCGCGTAGCCACGCGCGCTCTGGCGGACGTCGGTGATCCGGGCCAGCTCGCGCCGCGCCTCGGCGTCCGTCGAGCGGACGATGACGAAGCCGGCCGCGCCGAAGCGCAGTGGGGGAAGCTCGAGCTGCTCGCGACGCTCCCGCATCCCGGCGACCTTCGCCCCGATCACTTCCGGCGGATCTCCGTGCGTGAGCCACGCATCACACTTCTCGGCGATGAGCGCCTTGGCCGCGGCCGACTCGCCGCCGGCGTACAGCCTTGGCCAGGGACGTTGAAGCGGCTTCGGTTCGAGGATCGCATCGTCCACACGGTAGTAGCGCCCGTGATGGTCGAAGCGGGACTCCGACCACATCCCCTGCACCACATCGAGCCACTCCGCTGTCCGCGCGTAGCGTTCGTCGTGCTGGTCGAACAGCACCCCGTAGCGTCGTGCTTCCGTGGCCCACCACGACGAGACGACGTTGAGCGACAACCTCCCGCCGCTGATGTGGTCGATGGTGCTGGCGTGCTTGGCGAGCGGCGCCGGTGCATGAAAGGTGGGCCGAACCGCGACCATGATCTCGAGGCGCTCGGTCACCGCCGCGAGCGCCGCCGCCGTGCTCCACGCATCGAGCGACGGGGCATCGTCTCCCTTGATGTCGTTGAGGTTCAGCTCGGCGACGAGCGTGACGTCGAAGCCGATCTGCTCGCTGCGCCGGGCGAGACCCGAGACGTAGCCCCACGTCGCCGCCATCCCCTCGTCCTCGACGTTGCGCAGCCATCCGCCGAACACCGGCAGCCAGTGGCCGAATCGCATCAGGCCACCTCCGCGACGCGGGCCGCCGCTCGCGCAGGTACCGCCGGCGCCCGCGCGAGGCGCGCCTCGAGCCAGTCCACGAGCGACGAAAACGGATCGAACCCGATCACGCGCGTAGCATCGGCGACGAAGTTGGAGAGCGCGTTGATGTCGTAGAAACAGCGGCGGCCGTCGCGATCGTCGATGAGACATTCGATGCCGCCCACATCGAGCCTCGCCGCACGCGCAATGCGCTCGGCCTGTCGGATCACGTCCGGAGGCGGGACCGTCGCGGCGACGCGCAGGCCGGTCTCCGCGGCATCGAGCGCGCACGCGCCGCGCACGAGCACTTCTCCGCTCGCGGTCCGGCAGGCGTCGGCGGGGCACAGATCGAACGATCCCGCGGCGGGATACACATCGATCGCGTAGAGGAAGCGTCCGCCCAGCGTCTCGATGCGGGTGATGTGTCCATCGCGGAGCGGCGCGGCCTCCTGCACGAGCGCGGTTCCGTCGATGCCGAGCGCGACGCGATCAGCGGCGACGGCATCGGCGAGCGCCTGCCGCGAGTCGTAGCGCACGATGCCGGCGCCGCTCCCGCCGACGTTCGCCTTGATGAGCAGGGGGAAACGCAGCCCGTGCGCGGCGTCGAGCGCGAGCGCCGGATCGTTGATCACGCGCGTCCGCGGATACGGCAATCCCAGCGACTCGAGAAGATCGAGTTGCGTCGCCTTGGAGATCTCCAGCGCGTAGACGTCGCTGCCGTTCACGACGGGCACTCCGATGTACTCGAGATGCCGGAGCCAGTGCATCGTGTGGAACGTCGCGCGCGCGTTGCCCCGCAGGTGTGCCGAGGGACTCGCGCGGTTGAACACGAGGCGCCACGGTGCGTCTCGCTCCGATGGATCGAAGCGGTGCGAGGCGGCATCGAGGCGCTCCCAGCGAAGCCCGCGGCGGTCCAGCTCCGCGAACAGCGGGCGGAACCAGTCCGGGTGCTCGTGCAGGATCGCCAGCGGACGGTCGTCGCGTGTGCTCATGTCCCTCGTCTCCCTGGCTCGGGGGGTGTCGCGAGTGGCGACGGCCGGTATCGAGCCGCACACGATGGCTCGCGGAGTACGGACTCCGGCGAGCACGAACGAGGGCAAAACGAAAAGCCCGGCGATGAGACCGCCGGGCATGGTCGCGTTTTAGCACCTTGTTTAACGTGGCGGCAATAGGCGGCAAATCACCACGGCTTCGATTGTACGCCAACTCTAGGTGCAGCCGGACGACGCGTCAAGTGCCGCCGCGCTCCGCCGGCGTTGGAACGAGGCGAGCTGTGTCGGTGAGGTCGACCACCGCACGACCGCCGCCGGGGCCGACGCGCCACGCAGCCGAGTGAAGGAGCGCGGCGGTCGGCGCAGGCAGCGTACGGCGTAGCAAGAGACCGCGGCCCCTCTCTGCTCTCACGAGTCTCACCCGTCAGAGCCCTGCGGGCTCGCAGCGTGTAAGCCGCGAGCTGCCATAGCCGACCGCTGCGCGAGCACCGTCGAGATGCGATCGCATGCGCGATGCCAGCCTCGCGCCCCGCCCGCACCAGCCGTACTTTCCGCC
>CAYLPM010000484.1:0-11896 GCA_964385525.1 uncultured Gemmatimonadaceae bacterium | reverse complement strand
CATGCCGACGGCGCAGTAGCGTGTCGTGTCGCCGCTCGTGGCGGCGAAGGCGCCGGCGGTCCACGGGTAGGCGTTGAGTGCCGCTTCGATGCGCATCAGGTTCGGCGTCATTGCTGCACCCTCATCGGTGGAGGTAGACGGTCAGTCGCGCGAGAGCACCATCTCGACGTTGGAGAATCCTGAGCCGTTCAGCAACCCGTCGATCACCCCCTGGGCGAGCGTCCCGCCCAGGTGAGTGTCCTGAAATCCCGGCGAGCTGAGTACCAGCGAGATGTTGGGCGAGACCCAATGGCCGCTGATGGTGACGGCCGTGGAGCCATCGATGAACACGAAGTTTCCCGAGCCGCCGATGGTCGTGCCATCCCTGGCGATCGTCAGGTCGAGGGTCACGCCGGGTGCGCCCCCCCGCCAGCGGCCCGATACGGGATCGTTCGGCCCGGTGGAATCGGTGCATCCGGCGAGGGTCCAGATGAGACCCGCCATGAGCGCGAGGCGGCGCATGTCGTCAGCTCCGTGAGGGTAGTGGCCATGTCCGCAAACGATGCGCCGCGGGTCGTGACGCCCGTGCGGTGCGCGCGGACCGCGCTCGCACCCACCGCCACCGGCACCCGTTCCCCGCCATTATGCACGGCGGTCCAGCCTCTGGCGAGAGGCCGGGCCGCCGACGCTCATTTGCCCTCCCTCACTCGTCGAATCGCGCGTTCCCGATCCGCAGCGTGGCGATCACGCCCAGGTGGTCCGAGGGCCACAGGCCGGCCGCGGTGCGCTGGGCCGGATCGCCGCCGACGGTCGTGGCCTCGATCGCCAAGATCGGTCCGCGATGAAAGATGACGTCGATCCGGGTCGTGGGATCGGAGACCGGATTCCGAAGATCCTCATCGTGGCCCGAGGTGAACCCCGGGTCCTCGGGGTGAAGGTCCTCCCAGGCATCGGCAAAGCCGGCGCCCCGCAACAACGCGTACGAAGGCGTGGTGAGCGGGGGCAGCACCTCGCCGTTGGAGTTGATGTCGCCCACGAGAATGACGGGGAGGGTCTCCTCCACCAGCATCCGACGCAACTCGTCCGCCTGTGCGGTCTGCACCTGTCCGAAGATCTCCGGCGTGTCCACCTCGAGATGGGTGTTCACGAAGCGGAACCACTCACCGCGGAACTTCACGTCCGTCGCGTTCCATCCGCGCGGGATCACCAGCTGGAGCTGCGGCCCCGGCGCCGTGCCGATGGTCAGCGGGATGCGCGGGAAGTAGTTCCCGCTGATCGCGTTCTTCGTCTTCACGGTGTGCCGCGCGATGATCACATCCCGATCGGTCATCCGGACATCCGCGGCGAACGAGCCATCTGGATCGAGGACCGGCAGCTCCGCATCGATGTTGGTGCTGGCCGTGACGACGACATACTGCTCGCCGCGCGCCGCGAGCGCCTCGAGCAACAGGTCGAGAAAATCGTAGACCAGCGCCGTCGCGGGCGTGCCGCCGCCGGGGAAGTGCGAGTCGGCCGGCCCCGTGCGCCAGAGCGAGACTTCCTGCAGCCCGACCAGATCCGGCTGGGCGGCCGCGATCTCATCCGCGATGCGCTCCATCCGCGCCGGGATGTCGCTCGCCTGCACCGTGCCCCACACGATCGTGGCGTTGACGATCGCCTCCTCGAGCGAGCGCGCTCCGATCACGCCGTTGAGGGATGCGCCGAGGTAGAGATTGCGGGTCATGACCCTCACGTCCTTGCGTCCTCCGGCGCTCGAGTGATCGGGGGGCGCGGACGAATTGAACCGCGGGCCGACGTCGGGACCAGTGGCGGCGTCGGGCGCGCAGGCGGCCACGACGAGGACGGAGGCGAGAACGAGCGAGACACGCCGCATGAAAGGACTCCTGAGGACAAGGGAACGCGGGTTCGATGGGGAAAGAAGGGTCGATCGCACGGATGAGGGAATCAAGGCCTCGAGCGCGACCGGCCGCCCGTCCCGAACGCTGCCTATGGTGTGATCACCGTCGGATCCCTGCCGGTCTGGCGGGTGGGGGGGGCAAACGAACTGGACGGCGTCGCTACTCCGGCGCGCCGGGAATCTCCCGGAGGCTCCCAGTATCTGGGGGGAGGCGGGGCGTGTCAACGTGCCCTACGTTTGGACTGGCGGGAGCGCTGGCAAGACCGGGCCTTCCCGCCCGGCGCGGAGCAACGTTCCTCCAACCCCATGCGTTTCACATTGGTACCCATGCCAGACGACACGGATGCCCGGCTGGTCGAGCAGGCGCGTGATGGGGACGTCGGGGCGTTCGAGTCGCTGGTCCGTCGGCACCTCCGCGTGGCGTACGGGGCCGCGCTGGCGGTCACGGGTGACGGCGAGGATGCCGAGGACGTCTGCCAGGACGCGTTCTTTCAGGCGTCGCGTCGGCTGGATGATCTGGATCCGCCGGGGAAGTTTCTGCCGTGGCTGTTGGCGATCGTTCGCAATCGCGCGCACGACATTCGCCGGCGCCGCCGGGTTCGAATGGCCGAATCGCTGGACGAGGGAATGCAGGCGGATGGAGCGGCCGTGGATCCGGCGAGGAGCGCCGAGCGGGCCGAGTTGCGGAGCCGACTGGTGTCGGCGATGGCGAGTCTGAGCGATGTGCAGCGCGAGGTGCTGTTGTTGCACGATGTGGAGGGCTGGAAGCACCGCGAGATCGCGGAGCTGATCGGAGTCGCGGAGGGCACCGTGCGAGCGCACTTGTTTCACGCGCGGCGCGCAATGCGCGAAACGCTGGGGACGGAACTGCTGGGGGGATGAGCATGGACGAGGATCGCCTCGACCTCTCGTTGATGGAGTTGGGGCCGGAGCACATGGATGCGCTCACGGCGAAGATCATGGCGCGCGTCGCGCCGGAGATCCGGCGGCGGCGTGCCGCTCGCGGCGCGCTCGGCTTCGTCACGCTGTGGCGCGGGCCCGTCGTGGCCGCCTCGGCCCTCATCACCGCCGCGTCGCTGGCGGCGATCCTCCTCGCCGGCGATGGGAACGCCGACACACCCGCGGCCACCGCCGACATCTACGACGCGATCGAGATCGACCAGCCGATAAGGCAGTGGCTCGCAGAAGGTCGCGGGCCTACGCTGGTGGAGCTGGTGACGGTGGTCGAAGAGGGCTACGCACCGTGACGCGGACTCTCGCCTTCGTGGGAGAACGGTGGCAGGTCGGCCGACGCGCCGATCGCTGCGGGGCCGGTGACCGTGGCTGATCCGAACTGGCGCTTCGCGGCTCGAGGGGTCGCCATCCTCGCCCTGACGCTCGTCGCGGGCGTTGCCGCGGGCTTCGCGATGGACCGCGCCGTGCTCAGATCGCCGGATCGGACGGTCGCCCCGCAGCCGACGACTGACCGGGATGGCGGCGGGCGACGCGACACGCGGTACGAGACCGTGCTGTACGAGCGGCTCGATCTCACCGACGAGCAGCGCGCCCGCATCGACAGCGTGCTGGAGCGCGGGCGGCGCGAGACGGACGCGTACTGGGATCGCGTGGAGCCGCAGCTTCGCGCCATCGTCGACTCGATGCGCGCCGACATCCGGGCGACGCTGACGGTGGAGCAGCAGGCGCGGTACGACAGTCTGCGTGCGGAGCGCCGTCGTTCGCGAGAGCGCGATCGAGAGCGCGATCGGGAGCGGGAACGGGAGTGGGAACGAGGGCGTGGAGAGCGCGGACGCAAGTAGACCGGCCGGACGCGAACCCGGCCGGATGCGAACCCGGCCGGCGTCGCAGAGCACATCAGGCATGGTGATGACATCAACGTTCGTCCCTGGGACGGGCTGTATTGGAGGAAGTGCACGCATGCGCAAGCAGGTTCCTGGCAGGGGAGGCGCATGGCGCGCACTCGTCCTCGTAGGTTCGGCGGCGGCGATCGCCGGGTGTGGCGGCGACGGCGCGTCGAGCGCGTCCGCGGCCGGCACGCCGCCGCGTGGTGGCGGACCTGGCGGTGATCGTCCGCCGCCGGCGGTCGAGCTCGCGGCGGCGGAGCTGGGCACCGTGGCTCGGACGGTGACGGTCGCTGGGCTGAGCGAGGCGGTCCGCAGCGTGGGGGTAAATGCGCAGCTCAGTGGCGCGCTCCTGGCGGTGAACGTCGAGGAGGGCAACGTCGTGCGCGAGGGGCAGGTGCTCGCGCGCCTGGACGCGCGCGAGCTGGAGGCGCAGGTCGCGAGCGCGAAGGCGACGCTCGATGTCGCGACCAACACGTACGACCGCTCGCGGACGCTGCGCGAGAGTCAGGTCATCACGGCGGCGGAGTTCGAGCGCGATCGCGCGGCACACGCCGCGGCGACGGCCACGCTACAGCAGCTCGAGACGCGGCTGGGCTATGCGACCATTCGCGCGCCGATCGCCGGCATGGTCACGCAGAAACGGCTCGAGGCGGGCGACATCGTGGCGCCGCAGACGCGGCTGTTCACCATCGCCGACGTGTCGACGATGGTCGTGCGCGTGCAGGTCTCGGAGCTCGACGTGCTGGGCATCCGCGTCGGGCAGGATGTGGACGTGGCTCTGGACGCGCTGCCGGGCCGGGTGCTCGACGGACGCGTGCGGCGGATCTTTCCCGCGGCGGACACGGTGACGCGGCTCGTGCCGGTCGAGGTCGCGCTGCTCGGTGAGGGCACGCGCATCGCGCGGCCGGGCTTCCTCGGCCGCGTGACGTTCGCGGTCGACACGCGGCACGATGTGGTGCTGGTGCCGCAGGGCGCGGTGCTCGGTGGTGAGGGCGCCGAATCGGTCTTTCTCGTGCGGGATGGCAAGGCGGTGCGTCGGCCCGTGCAGACGGGGGTGCACTTCGAGGGTCGCGTGGAGATCGTGAGCGGGCTCGAGCCGGGAGAGATGGTGATCGTGCTGGGCAACTCGGAGCTGCGCGAGGGCACCACGGTGCGCATCAGCGGACCGACGGCGCCGCGGATCGGTGACTCGTCGAACGGTGACACCGCGCCCGCAGTCAACGGTGACACCGCGCCCGCAGTCAACGGAGGGCACCCATGAGCGCGTCCGAGCAGGACGGCCGCACGCCGGTCGAGGAGGGCGTCCCGGTACGTCATCGAGGCATCCCGAGCTGGTCGATTCGCCGCCCCGTCGGGACGGTGATGCTGACGTCCGTAGTGATCGTGATCGGACTCGTCATGCTCGCGCGGCTGCCGCTCGATCTGCTGCCGGAGATCGTCTACCCGAACGTTCGCGTCGGGCTCAACAACAGCGGCGTCGAGCCGCAGGTGCTCGAGGAGATCGCCGCGAAGCCGCTCGAGGCCGCGCTCTCGACGACGGAGAACGTGCATCGCATCGAGACGGAGGTCGAGGAAGGACGGGTCGGGATCAACCTGCACTTCCGCTACGGCACGAACATCGACTTCGCGCTCCAGGATGCGTCGACGAATCTGGACCGCGCGCGCTCGCGGCTCCCCGAGGAGGCTGATCCGCCGACGATCGGGAAGTTCGATCCGTCGCAGGTGCCGGTTTACGAAGTCGCGTTCTCGTCGAGTGAGCGCGATCTGGTGTCGTTGCGGACGTGGGCGGAGGACCGCCTGCGGCCGCAGTTGCTGATCATCGACGGGGTGGCGTCGGTGGACGTCTCGGGCGGTCTCGTGCGCGAGATCCAGGTCGTGCTCGACCAGGAGCGTCTCCGGTCGTACGGCCTCACGGTGTCGCAGGTGATCGACGGGCTGCGGTCGGCCAACCAGAACCTCGCGGCGGGTCGCGTGACGGGGGCGGATCGCGAGCTCGTCGGCCGGACGGAGGGCAAGTTCCGCAGCGTCGATGACATTCGCGGGCTGCTGCTGGATGTGGGGGGTGGGCGGCGAATCCCGCTCACCGAGGTGGCGGAGGTCAGGGACACGCACCAGGAACAGCGGTTGTGGGCGCGGCTGAACGGCGTGCCGGCGGTGAAGGTCTCGGTGCGAAAGCAGCCGGACGCGAACACGGTCGGCGTCGCGGATGACGTCGAGGCGAAGGTGGAGGCGCTGGCGCGCGACAACTTCATCCCGGACGATCTCCAGTACCAGATCATCGAGAACCAGGCTGACTTCGTCCGCAGCTCGGTGGCGTCGGTGCGCAACGCGGCGCTGTTCGGCGCGACGCTCGCGATGCTGGTCGTGCTCGTCTTCCTCAAGTCGTTGCGGAAGACGCTGATCATCGGGCTCGCGATCCCGTTCGCGATAATGGCGACGTTCGCCCTGATGGGCTTCTTCGAGCTGACGCTGAACATCATGTCGCTCGGCGGGCTCGCGCTCGGGGTGGGGCTCCTGATCGACAACTCGATCGTGATGCTCGAGAACATCTTCCGAAAACGCGACGAGGGGATCGCCGATCCGGAGGAGGCGGCGCACGAGGGAGCGGGGCAGGTGTCGAGCGCGATCGTCGCCTCGACGACGACGAACCTGGCCGCGGTGCTCCCGTTCCTGCTGGTGAGCGGGCTCGCGTCGCTGCTGTTCAAGGAGCTGATTCTCACGATCTCGTTCGCGATCATCGCCTCGCTGTCGGTGGCGCTGACGCTGGTCCCGATGCTGTCGGCGCAGCTCGCGAAGGTACGGTTCACGAGCGGGCTCTCGCGCTCGGGTCCCGCGAGGGGATTCGACCGCGGGTTCGAGGCGATGCGTCGCGGCTATGCCCGCGCGGCGACGGTCGCGCTGCGGTGGCGCTGGCCCGTGCTCGGGACGTCGGTCGCCGCGCTCGTGGTGGCGGCGCTGCTCGTCCGCGGGCTCGGGAACGAGTTTCTCCCGACGGTCGACGATGGCGGCGTGTCGGTGGGCGTGAACCTCCCGCCGGGAATTCCGCCGGACCAGACCAATCGCGTCACGCTCGAGATCGAGCAGATGATCAGCGAGATGCCCGGCGTCGAGAGCTACTTCACGACCGCGGGCGGGTTCCTGTGGGGCGGCGGAACGGCGGCGCGCGGCGGACGTGGCTCGGTGTCGGTGCGGCTCGTTCCAATGGATCGGCGCACCATCACGGCCGAGGCCTGGGTCGCGCGGATGCAGCAGCAGGTGGATGCGCGCGGATTTCCAGGGGCGCGGGTCTTCGTGCGGCCGCCGCGCATCCGCGGGCTGCGCACGTCGGTCTCCGGCGCCGACGTGGCGCTGACGGTCTACGGCGAGGAGTTGACGACCCTGCGCACGCTGGCCACGACCATCATGGAGCAGATCGCCGGCGTGCCGGGGCTGGAGCGCGTCGAGGTCTCGACCGAGGATGGAAGCCCGCAGCTCGCGATCGAGCTGGATCGGGAGCGCGCCGGCTATCTCGGACTCAACGTGCAGTCGGTCGGCCAGACCGTCCGTACCGCGCTCGATGGGACGATCGCGACCCGCTATGCGGAGGGGAACCGCGAGTTCGACGTTCGCGTGATGCTGCCGCGGAGCCGCTTCACGAGTCAGGAGGATCTGGCCGGTGTGGCGCTCTTTCCGGGGCAGCGGGGCGGCGCGCCGGTGTACCTGCGCGACATCGCGCGCGTGTACACCGCGGTCGGGCCGACGAGCATCCGCCGCGAGAACCAGAGCCGGATCGTCCGTGTGACCGGCGACGTGGTGCGCGAAGTCGCGTCGGTCGGCGTCGTCAACGACTCGATCCGGAACCGGATCGCGGGGCTCGATCTGCCGGAGGGGTACGGCGTGTTGTTCGGCGGGGAGGAGGAGTCGATCCGCGAGAACAACCGGCAGCTCGCGATCGTCGTCGCGCTCGCCATCTTCCTCGTGTTCGTCGTGCTCGCGGTGCAGTACGAGAGCCTGATCAACCCGTTCGTGATCCTGTTCGCGATTCCGTTGTCGATGGTCGGCGTGGCGCTCGCGCTGCGCGTGACGGGCACGCCGTTGAGCGCGCCCGTGCTGCTCGGCGTGATCCTGCTGGCCGGTATCGTGGTGAACAATGCCATCCTGCTCGTGGAATACATCGAGCAGGCGCGCCACGAACGCGGGGTCGCGATGTTCGATGCGGTCATCGAGTCCGGCGTCGTGCGTCTGCGACCGGTGCTCATGACGTCGCTGACGACGATCTTCGGGATGGCACCGCTGGCGCTCGGCATCGGGCAGGGCTCGGAGCTGATGCAGCCTCTGGCGATCGCGGTCGTGGGTGGACTGATGGTCGCGACGATCCTCACCCTGTTCGTGGTGCCCAGCGCGTACGTGATCCTGAACACGGGCGGCGAGCGGTTGCGGACGTTCCTGCTCGGGTCCCGGAAGCCGGATCGCGCGGACGGGTATCCGGTGCCGGCGATGGGCAGTGGGCGGGCCTCGGAGGTCGGAGCGGACTGAGACACCGTTCGCGGCGCCCCGGTCGCTGGCGCGCTGAGCTCTGAAACTGCCGGGGCGCGCCGCCGCGAAGCGGCGGCGCGCCCAATACTTCGAGAGCTCTGCGCCGGCGCACATCTCGACGGTTCCGCGCTGCGGGCATGAACTCGACCTCCCGGGCGGTCGGACCAAACCGTATTTTGGCTCGGACCGCACACCTTCCCACCAGCGTCCCGGACTCCCGCAATGACGCCTCGCTCTTCCATGCTCGCGGCCACGATCGCCGCGACGGTGATGCTCGCCTCGGCGGCCCACGCGCAGACCGCCATCACGGTGGATGTGCTGCCGCCCTTCCCCGTCCCCGACACGTCGATCAAGACGATCGTGATCCCCGGACTGCGGGCCGGCACGTCCGCGTTCCCCGCGGTGCACTACGAGGAGATGCGCCCGAAGGTCCCCGGCCAGATCGACTGGCAACACTACCACACGCGGCAGGAGATCGAGTGGTTCATGAAGAAGTGGGCCCGCGAGCATCCGAATCTCGTCGAGCTGTACAGCGTCGGCGAGAGCTTCGGTGGCGTGCCGATCCTCCAGGTCACCGTCACGAACAAACAGACCGGCGCGCACACGGACAAGCCGGCCGCGTTCTTCGAGGGCGGGCGCCACTCGGGCGAGATCACGGCCACCGAGTCGGCGTTCTATCTCCTCTGGTACGTGCTCGACCGGTACGGCAAGGATGCGGCGATCACGAGGCTCCTCGACGAGAAGACTCTCTACATCCGGCCGTCGAACAATCCGGACGGCGCGGACCTTTACAAGCTCACCGCGCAGGCGAATCGCAGCTCGGTGCGGCCGATCGACAACGACGGTGATGGGCTCACCGACGAGGATCCGGGCGACGACCTCGACGGCGACGGCTTCATCCGCCAGGTGCGGAAGTACGTCGGCCCGAACAAGGGGAGTGCGACGATCGATCCCGAGGATGCGAGCGGGCGCCTGATGCGCCGGGTCGCTCCGGGCACGGGCGATTACGAGCTCTATCAGGAGGGGATCGACAACGACGGCGATGGCAGCGTCAACGAGGACGGCATCGGCGGGCTGGATCTCCACCGCAACTATCCGACGAACTGGCGTCCCGAGCGCGGCCTCGACGCCACGGGGCGCGGCTACACGCAGTTCGGCGCCGGCGAGTATCCGCTCTCGGAGCCGGAGACGCGCGCGGTGTTCGACTGGCTCCTCCGACATCCGAACGTCGGGGTCGTGAACACGATGGACACATCGGTGCCCATGCACCTGCGCGGACCGTCGACGTGCGAGGACTGGGAGTGCGTGTTCCCGGAAGACCTGAAGCATCTCCAGCACTTCGACTCCGTGGGGCTCTCGATCACCGAGTATCCTTGGGCGGGGAACGTGTATCGCGCGTATTCCACGCGCGGCCGCACGGTCAACGCGCAGGGCGACTCGCTGCGCCCCAGCTCGCTGTTCGGCCACTCCCCCGACTTCGGCTACTTCTCCTACGGCGCGGTCTGGTACGGCGACGAGCTGTGGAACGGCGGGCGCGAGCGCGACTACGACAATGACGGAAACATCGACCAGTACGAAGTGCTGCGCTACTGCGATGAGCAGTTCGGTGGGACGTGCTTCAAGCCGTGGACCAAGGGCACGCACCCCGTGCACGGCGAGGTCGAGTACGGTGGGTACAACCCGAAGTTCTACTCGCAGAACGGACCGCCGTCGGTGCTCGAGCGGTGGGCGGGCCGCCAGGCAATGTTCAACCTGTACCTGGCGCAGTCGCTGCCGAAGGTCGAGATCGTGAACGCGACGGTCCATCCGGTCACGACGGCCGGGCGCGACTCGGCGACGCACGAGATCCGTGTCACCGTGCGCAACGCGGGACGGCTGCCGACGGCTCTGGAGCAGGCCAAGCGCGTGAAGATCGTCCGCCCCGATCAGATCGAGGTGGATGCTCCGCGCGGCAGCCGAACGCGCGCGGCCGGTCGGGCGCCGGAGTTCTGGCTGGATGGTGGCGAGACGGAGACGATCGCGGTGCGCATCCGCGCGGGCACCCGCACGGAGGACCGCAACGTGACCGTGCGGCTGCTCAGCACGCGCGGCGGCGTCGCGGAGCGTACGGTGCGGTGGTAGACGCCGCTCGCCGGTACGCGGTCCTGGTGGTCACGGCGATCGTCGCGACTACCGGCGCCGCGTGCCGCGACGGCGGAGGCTCCGAGCCACCGCCCGCAGACGGCACACTCGGCGTCGAGGAAGTCGCGCGTAGCCTCTCGAGTCCCGTGTATCTCACCGCACCGCCGAACGATGCACGGCTGTTCATCGTCGAGAAGCCCGGACGCATCCGGATCGTGAAGGGGGGCGAGCTCCTCGCCGAGCCGTTTCTCGACATCACGGACCGCGTGAATGATGCGGGCGGCGAGCAGGGGCTGCTGGGACTCGCGTTCCATCCGGACTACGCGGACAACGGCTGGTTCTACGTCGACTACACCGCAGCCGGCGGCGGCGATGCCGGCCACACGCGCGTGGAGCGCTACACCGCCTCGGCCAACGCCGACGTCGCCGACGCGGGCTCGGCGTCCCTGGTCCTCGCGCAGGATCAGCCCTTCGGCAATCACAACGGCGGCCAGGTGCTCTTCGGCCCCGACGGGATGCTGTACATCGCCCTCGGCGATGGCGGGAGCGGCGGCGATCCGCAGGACAACGCCGAGGATCTCGGCACGCTACTCGGCAAGCTGCTGCGGATCGATGTGAGCGGCGCTGAGCCGTACGAGATTCCGACCGACAACCCGTTCGTGGACACCCCGGGAGCGCTCGGCGAGATCTGGGCGTACGGCCTCCGCAACCCATGGCGGAGTGCGTTCGACGCCGCCGGCGACCGCCTGTACATCGCGGACGTGGGCCAGAACCAATTCGAGGAAGTGAACGTAGTTGCCGCGGATGCCGCCGGCGTCGACTACGGCTGGGACATCATGGAAGGCTTGTCGTGCCACGAGCCGCTCACCGGCTGCAGCACCGCGGGACTCACGCTGCCGGTGCTCGTGTACGATCACGATGACGGCTGTTCAATCACCGGCGGTTTCGTCTACCGCGGTGAGTCCATGCCGGCGGTCGAGGGTCATTACTTCTACGCGGACTACTGTCGCGGATGGGTGCGCAGCTTCCGGTACGCGAACGGTCAGGCCACGGACGAGCGCGAGTGGGCGCTCGGTGCCCTCGGCAACGTGCAGTCGTTCGGGGTCGATGACTCCGGCGAGATGTACATCCTCACGGCGAATGGATTCGTGTATCGGATGGTGTGGGTGGAGGAGTAGCTTGCTCGTCCACGTCGACTCCGGTGCCCGGGCGTCGGTGTCAATTTGGCGAAAAACTGCTCGGGGGCGCGCCGCCGCTGCGCGGCGACGCGGACGCTGGCTGCGCCAGCGTGCACGGAGTTGCGCCGTGTGGGATCGGGACTCCTTGCACCTGGTCGGGATCGAGATACGCTATGGTTCTGAATGAACTCGAGAAGGCCCCGGGACGCATTGGCTTCCGGAGGCCGTTTCCAAATGCATTCAGCCTGTCGTCCGTCGAGAGTCCGAGGCGCCGCGACCAACCGCGTTGGCCACTGCGGCCCCGGCGCACGGCGTCCAGCCCCTACACCGGAGCAACTCCGTGTACGCCCGCGTCAGCGGGCGTC
>CAYLPM010000483.1:0-5733 GCA_964385525.1 uncultured Gemmatimonadaceae bacterium | reverse complement strand
CTGACCCCGAGGTAGGAGTTGTCCGGCCGAAGGGCACGCTGCCGCGCCGCGATGCACGCCGACACGCACAGGCGCAGCAACACGAGGCCGAACAGGGCGCCGAGCTCCGGCTCCTCGAGCGGATGTTCGGCGTGCTGACCGCGGACGACGTGCGACGCGGCACCGAGCGGATCCCGTGCATCGAGGACGATGTAGCCGATGGCGATCGCGAGATCGCCCACCGTCCACGAATGCACCATGTCGCCGAAGTCCACTATCCCGCTGACGCGCTGGCGACGCGCGTACGGATCGGGACGATCCTCGATCGGCGCGCGATCGCGGGTGTGTAGATCCCTCGCTCCCGCTTCCTCCACGAGCACGTTGTGATCGTTGAGATCCCCGTGGATCGCGCTCCGTCGCAGTCGCGGGAGAAGGGGCGGCAGGACGTCGTCGCATCGCGCGACGAGAGCATCGATGGTCGCACCGAGCTCGCGATCGTCGATCAGCGGACGCTGCTCGGCGATCGTTCGCCGGGCGTTGGAGAGGTCCCAGTGAAAGTCGCGATGCAGGGCCGGATGGTCGAACGTCGCCAGAGCGCGTCCGAGCTGGCCGATGCGCCGGCCGAAGTCCTCCAGCAGCGTCTCCGACCGATGTCGCACCGAGGCGAGAGGGATGCCCGGCAGGTAGCCGATCGCCCAGACGTCGTGACGCCGACCATCCGACGTCGTGACCTCGGCGCGCAACCGGCCGCTGGTCGCCGGGACGACGGAAGGCGTCGGGAGCCCCGCTCGCGCCAGGTGCGACAAAGCCGCCTGCTGCGCGTCCAGCATCGCCGGCGACTCGCGGCCGTTCGCAATCTTCAGGACGATGCGATCGCCGTCGCCGACCAGGAGAAAGTTCTGATCGCGCTCGCTCGGCAGCGGATGAGCGCTTCCCGCCAGACCGTAGTGCGTGTGCGCGAGCTGCTCGGCCAGCTCCGTCGTGAAACGTGGGGAGGATTCGAGCAAGGAAGGCGGTGGCTCCGGGCGATGTCAGGAGACTCCTGCGGCACCGAACAGTAGCGAATGCGCCGGCCGGACGTGAGTGAGGTCACGTCCCACCGGCATGCTCGCAGCAGCTCATGCTGTAGCTGGAGATCGGCGGCTCTCGCCGACACTCACGGCCTGCAGGTCCACTCCTCCGTCTCGACCTCGAAGGGCTCACCGTCCCGCATCTTGATGTGCAATGTGTGGTGCAGCCGCAACGACGACCCATCCTCGCCGAGATAGGTCTCGTTCCGCGAGACGTTCACGACCTTCGTCTCGCCGTCCTTCCGCACGATCGTCTGCGAGCTCGCGCCGCGCGCCTGTGTCCACACTCGTCCGGTCGTCTGGCCCGTCGCGGTCACGGAACCAGTGGGAATCGTCACGTGCAGCACGCTCACGCCGGAGGGCGTCATCGTCTGGTGCAGCCGGAACAACATCTCCCCCTCGAAGCGGACGTCCTCACCGGCACAGTCGATCGGGAGGATGTTGTCCAACTCGACCACGATCTCCTCGTTCGGGATGACGACGGCGCCGCCTCTCGCGAACGCCGGCGGCAGGGTGAGCTCGGTCGGCGACTGCACTGCATCGCTACAGCTCGCGAGCGCCAGGGTCGCCAGAACGGCGGTGAGGGGACGGGTGCTTCGCATAGACCACTTCCTCGTGGGTATGAATCGACGGCGTGCGCCGCGGTCGTCGACCGCGGCGCGGGAACGGAGGGAGCCAAGGCTAACCAGCGTACCGCTCGGACGCCAGAGCAAAGATGTCGCCAAGCGAATGCGGCCGAACGTCACCGTACGCTGGCGATTACGGCCGCCGCGAGGTACGCGTCCCGACAGCGCGCAGAGAGCTTGTCGGTCCCTGGCTGCAGTCGCAGCAATCCACACGCCAGTGAACCCGGACCGGGCGCGCGGCGGTAAACGTTCGCCTACCCTTCGCCTCTCAGAGCCGAAGCGGGGTCCACGGCGGCCGCTCGACGCGCGGGACCCGCAGTCGCGAGCATGGCGACCCCGAGGAGCAGCAGGGCCACGCTGCCGTACGTCGGCAAATCCGTCGGCGGTACGCCGTAGAGCAGAGCGCCGAGCGCCCGCGAGCTCCAGACTGCTGCGAGCAGTCCGGCGCCGATGCCCCAGGCGGCGATCCGGCCCGTGTCTCCGAGGACGTCGCCGATGATGTTCGCCCGCGATGCACCGAGCGCGAGGCGCAACGCGATCTCCCGTCGCCGGCGCGCCACCGTGAACGACAGGAGACCGTAGACACCAATCGTCGCGAGCACGAGCGCGACCAGGGCGAAGCTGCCGATGAGGAGCATCGGATAGCGACGTACGAACAGCGCGCGCGATGTCGCGATCGTGCCGGCGAGCGTCGAGATCGCGTACACGGGCGCCTGATCATCCAGTTGGCGTACGATGCGCCGGATCGCCGGGACCAGCGACCACGGATCCACGCCAGGCACCGCGCGCACCACGAGTGCCATCCGATTCTCCGCGAGCTGAAGGTGCGAGACGTAGATCGTCGGCGGGGCCGGCGCATCGAGGCTCGCCGTCTTCACGTCGGCGACGACGCCAACGATCGTCCACGTGGTGTCCGGCGTTGCGCGGAGGCGCAGCCGCTCACCGATCGCCGAGCGTCCGCCGAAGTGATGTCGTGCCAGGGTCTCGCTCACGACGAGCACCAGCGGTGCACCCTCGCCGTCGGCACTTCCGAAGGTGCGGCCGGCAGTGACGCGAATGCCCATCGTCGCGAAGTAATCGCCGGCGACTTCGCGGAGAAGCGCTTCGTCGCTCCCCGGCGCGTCGCGCCCGGAGGTTGTGGCGGGCGTGAAAGCCGTCGTCCCGCCGCCGCCGAGGGGCAGCTCGCCGATCACTCCGGCCGAGCGCACGCCGGCGATCTCCCGCACACCGTCCACGAGCCGCTCGTAGAATCGACGCTGCTCATCGGCAGGGGCGTAGCGCGCGCCCTGCAGTGAGATCTGAGCGGCGAGAACCCGCTCCGTTTCGAAGCCGAGCGGCACGGACGTCAGGGCCAGGAAGCTGCGCGTCATGAGTCCGGCGCCCGTCAGGAGGACGAGAGTCATCGCCAGCTGCGCGGCGACGAGCGCTCGGCGAAGCCGCGGACGGGACCCTTCCGCTCGAGGATCACCGCGCCGCATCGCATCCGCCGGGGATCGCAGTACCGCTGAGGCGAGGGGCACGAGGCCGAAGATCACACCCGTTCCGAGCACGACGATCGCGCTGACGGCGAGCACTCGGGCATCGAAGGGCAGCGTCCCGAGATATGGCAGCGAATCGCTGATGCCGGGGGGAATCGCGGCGACGAGTGCTTTGGAGCCCAGCCAGGCGATCCAGACACCGATGGCGCCCGCGACAGACGAGAGCAGCATACCCTCGACGAGAAGTTGTCGCGCGATCCGCCCCTGCGACGCACCGAGGGCGGCCCGGATCGCCATCTCGCGCCCACGCCCGAGCGCGCGCGCCGTGAGCAGGCTGGCGGCGTTCACGCACGCGATGACGAGCACGAGGACGGCCGCCCCGAACAAAGCGAGCAGGATCGGCCGCACGGGGCCAACGAGCTCGTCACGCAGGGCTACGATGGCGATGCCTCGTCCCGCATGCGTCGCGGGATGTGCCTGACCGAGGCGTGCCATCAGGGGCGCGAGGCCGGTGCGCGCCTGCTCCGGGGTGACTCCGTCGCGCACGCGGCCGACGACACGGAGCCAGCGGTTGTCGCGTGGCGCATTGCGGCCCGCCGCCGGATCCAGCGGCAGCCAGACATCGGCGTCCTGCAGTGGCGCGAAGTGAAAGCCGGCGGGAAGGACGCCGACGATCGCGTACGCGCTGCGATCGATCAGGAGGGTGCCGCCTGGCGCGGCGGCCGGATCGCCGAAGCGTCCGCGAGCGAGCGACTCGCTCACGATGACGACCGGTGCGCCGCCGGCTACCTCGTCGATCGCGCCGAAGCCGCGGCCGGCGATCGGGACGACGCCCAGCATCTCGAAGAACCCCGTCGTGATGCGCGCGCCGCGCACCATGAGCGCGCCCTCCGCTCCCTCGATCGCGACGTTGGCCGGGTCGTATCCTTCGAGCGCGGCGAACTCGTCGGATTGCGCGCGCCAGTCGAGGAAATCGGGCCACGACACCGCGGAGCGGACGCTCGACGCACCGCGCTGCGTCTCCCAGAGGTGCACCAGGCGGTCGGCGTCCCGATACGGGAAGGGGCGCAGGAGTGCGGCATCCACGACCGTGAACACCGCCGTCGTGGCACCGATGCCGAGGGCCAGCGTCAGCAGCACGGTCGCGGTGAAGGCCGGCTGCCACCGCCAGGAGCGGAGCGCGGTGCGAACGTCCTGCGCGACGGCATCCCACCATGCCGCTCGGCGGTCGCGCCGCAGCCGTCGATGCTCGATCGCCATCAGCTCGCCCCGGCTCGCCGCGACGTCGCCGAACTCGCGTGCGGCCTGCTCGCGCGCGTCCGCCGGCGTCGCGCCGCGTGCGATCAGTTCCGCGACCCGCGACTCGAGGTGAAAGCGCAGCTCGTCGTCCACCTCGCGTTCGATCGTACGACGCGAGAGCGGCAGGCGGAAGAATCGCCGGAGGCCGGCGATGCGTGGCTCGGGCCGTGTCATGACGTCCTCCGGCGTTCCCCGGATGTACTCCGGGGAAAGTCGGACCGGGGACGCCGGCCGTCAAGAGGCGGGAGCACGACCACCCCTGTCGGGCTCGAGTGGCCAGCCCTAGCTTGACGAGCCCCGTCCGCACAACCCTCGCAATGTCCCGACTCGACGCTCTCCTGCTCCGGCTCCAGCGCTGGATCCGCACGCAGCCCCTGCTCTACCGGCTCACCATCGGCACGCGCCTGCTGCTCGCCGTGGGCTTCATTCCGACCGGAATGGTGAAGCTGCTCGGCCGGCCGTTCACCATCATGGACCCGGCCTCGCCGCTCGGGGGGTTCTTCCACGCGCTGCACCAGTCGGGGCTTTGGTGGCAGTTTCTGGGACTGTCGCAGATCGTCGCCGGCATTCTGATCCTGGTACCCGCGACCGCAACGCTCGGCGCGGTGCTGTTCACGCCGATAATCGTGAACATCTTCGTCATCACGATCGCGTACGACTTCAACTACACCCCCGTGATCACGGCGCAGATGGTCCTGGCGTGCGGGTACCTCCTGCTGTGGGACTACGATCGCCTGCGCGGACTCTTCGGGGTGACGCCCGCGCGGCTCGGAGCCGTGGCGCCGTTTCCGGTGCAGGCGCTGAGCGGTTCCGCGGAACGTGGCATCTACATCGTCGGCGCGATCGCCGGATTCGCCTTCTTCGGCGCGGTGCGCGGCTTCACGCTGCCGCTCGTTCCGACCGCATGGAACTCCTGGCTGCTCCCGCTGTGCGCGGCGAGCGCGGTGGCGGCGGTGGTGGTCGGGCTCCTCCGCGTCCTGCGGAGTCGCGATGCCATGTGATGCGAAGGAGGTCCGCCGCACGCCGTGCGACGGACCTCGACCGGTCCTGCTGCGACTACATCCTTACGGCACGATCACCCGCTCACCCTGCTGCCGGATCTTCTCCTCGTACTTCTCGAAGAACTTCCGCTGCTGGTCGTCCATGTCGATCATGCGGCCCTGCACGTACGCCTGCTCGATGATCGTGGCGTACTCGAGCGGATTGCCGGTCGTGATCAGGAGCGTCGCATCCTTTCCGACCTCCAGCGAGCCGACGCGATCCGCGAAGCCGAGAAACTGC
>CAYLPM010000482.1:0-18415 GCA_964385525.1 uncultured Gemmatimonadaceae bacterium | reverse complement strand
TTGAAAACCGCCGTCCGAAAGGACTTGGGGGTTCGAATCCCTCGCCCTCCGCCTCTACCGCACTCGACCCAAGAGCCTCGAGCGCGCTACCCTGGAGGGGAAGCGCGCTCGTCGTTCAGATCCATAGATACCCGCAGCAGTATACCCGCAGCATATACCCCAGCGACCAGCCCGGCTCAGCGAACCCCCCCCGGTCGCGTGACCACCACGATCGCTCCGTTCCGCCCGTCGTTCCCGTACCGCACGATCGCGCGCGTGACCGACATCACCTGCATGCTCCGGATCTGGCTCGCCGGAATGTCGCGCAACACTCGCAGATCCATGAGCTTCATCCCGTCGATCACCACCAGCGTGAGCTGCGTATTTCGCAGCGACTGAGCGTCGCCCCGCCCGATCGACACCGGCGTGATGCCACCGTTGTCCCGGGGGTGCAGCGAGAAGGCGAGCCGCTGGAGCGCGTCCCAGGCGGTCGTGGCGCCGCTCTCCCGGATTTCGGCGCTCTCCCAGTAGTCCCCGTCGATCTGCGTCGGCGCCCGCGGCGCACCGCCAGTACTGGCGCACGCGAGCGTCCCCAGGGCGAGCGCCGCGGCAACGAGCGTTCGTTTCATTCCTCTCATGGTTCCCCCCTCCGCTGAGCTATTTCATTTTGAAGAGCCCGCTTTAGGCCACGCCCGAGCTCGCCGCGCTCCATCTTGCGGTTCCACGGTTCACTCGTTATAGAAAGCGATTTGCGTTCCACCGTGACGCGAACCTCCATATTCCGGTCGCGCGACCGGCCGTGCGGGCCACGGCAGCCGCGCACGCGTGCTCGGCCGCTAGACTCCACCTCCGGCCTCCGTTAGCTTTCCTCGCTCGCGCACGCCTCGGCTCACCTCCGCACCGTGCGCGGAATCACGCCGCGTGACCCGGGAGAGGTGGCCGAGTGGCTGAAGGCGGCGGTTTGCTAAACCGTTATAGGGTCTAAAGCCCTATCGGGGGTTCGAATCCCCCCCTCTCCGCTCCGCGGGTCCGTCGATCGTTCGGCGGACCCGTTTTGCATCGTCAGAGTCCGCTCCATGTCCACGACCGCGCCCAGACTCCGCTTCGCGCCCTCCCCGACCGGCTTCCTCCACGTCGGCGGCGCGCGCACAGCGCTCTTCAACTGGCTCTACGCCAGACACCACGACGGACGCTTCCTGCTCCGCATCGAGGACACCGACCGCGCACGCAGCACCGACGAGAGCACGCGCGCGATCTTCGACGGACTCCGCTGGCTCGGCCTCGATTGGGATGAGGAAGTCGTCCACCAGGGCGCCAACCTGGAGCGCCACCGCCGCGATGCACTCGCTCTCCTGGAGCGAGGCGCCGCCTATCGATGCTTCTGCACGCAGGCCGAGCTTGCCGAGTTGCGCGCCGCCGCCGAGGCGCGCAACGAGGCCTTCCGCTATGACCGCCGCTGCGACCGCCTCGCGCCCGACGACGTCGAGCGACGCGTCGCCGCCGGCGAGCCGTGGGTCCTCCGGTTCCGCGTCCCCGACGGCACCACCGAGTGGGACGACCTCGTCCACGAGCGGATCGCCTTTCCCAACAAGGACATCGAGGACCTGGTCATCCTCCGCTCGGACGGCACGCCGATCTACAACCTCGCCGTCGTCTCCGACGACATCGCCATGCGCATCACGCTCGTCATGCGCGGCGACGATCACATCTCCAACACGCCGAAGCAGATCCTGTTGTACCGCGCGCTCGGCGCGCCGCTCCCGCAGTTCGCCCACATCCCGATGATCCACGGGACTGACAACAGGAAGCTCAGCAAGCGGCACGGTGCCACCGCGGTCGGTGACTACCAGCACCAGGGCATCCTTCCCGGAGCCATGTGCAACTTTCTCGCGCTCCTCGGCTGGTCACCCGGCGGCGATCGGGAGGTCATGTCGCTCCCGGAGATGGTCGAGCTCTTCTCCGTGGACGGGCTTCAGAAGAAGGCCGCGATCTTCGACCCGCAGAAGCTCGAGTGGATGAACGGCCAGCATCTGAGCCTGATGCCGGCCGACGCGCTCGAGCCGCTGGTCACGCCGAAGCTCATCACCGCAGGCCTCTCGACGCAGGAGCACCTCGCCGATCGGCGCTCCTGGTACCTCGCGCTCATCGATCTGCTCAAGGTGCGCGCGCGCCGCGTCGACGACATCGTCACGCAGGCGGTCCCCTGGTTCGTCGAGCGGATCGAGTACGATCCGGACGCGGTCGCGAAGCACTGGAAGGACCCCGGCGCCACCTCGGCGCTGCTCGTCGCGGCCCGCGAGCGACTCGCCGCGCTGGACGAGTGGTCCGCCGAAGGAATGGAGTCCGCGCTCCGCTCGCTCGCCGAAACTCTCGGCGTGGGCCCCGGCAAGGTGATGCAGCCGCTGCGAGTCGCCCTCACCGGCTCCGCAGTCAGCCCGGGCATATTCGAGGTGCTCGCGCTGATGGGACGCGAGCGATCGCTTCAGCGGATCGACGACGCGCTCGCGAAGCTCGGCTAGGCGCCTACGAGCTCGCGCCCGAACCGTGGTGTGCGCGCGACACCCGCTCACGAGTCCGTAACGGGCGCCAGTTCGTCGTTGACCTCACGCGCGCGCGGGCACTACATTGGCGAACGCCGTTGCCGGAGGCCGGCTGGCCTCCGGCACGCGCGTTTCATGCAAGGGGGCGCCAATGCCGGAGCCGCTCACCACCGTCGAGCGCAACGTCTACCACTATCTGCTCGACTTCCTGGCCGAGAACACGTACCAGCCCAGCATCCGCGAGATCGCCAAGCAGTTCAGGATCAAGTCGACCAAGACAGTCTCCGACATCCTCCAGGCACTCGCCGAGAAGGGCTACATCCAGCGTGATCGCGCACGCTCGCGCGGGGTGCGACTGCTCGGCTACTCGACGCACGGCGGCACGCAACCCGTCCCCTGCTTCGGCAAGGTCGCCGCGGGCGAGCCGGCCCTGCTCCCAGAGCATCGCTCCGGGTGGCTCACTCTCGACCGCCGCTTCCTGCCGAGCGAGGATGTGTTCGCGCTGCGCGTGAAGGGCGAGAGCATGATCGGCCGAGGCATTCACGATGGCGACTACGTCGTCGTGCAGCCGTCGGCGCCGGCGCGTGAGGGCGACATCGTCGCCGCGCGACTGGGCGAGGACGCGACGATCAAGACGCTGACGAGACGCGGCGCACAGATCGTCCTCCAGCCCGCGAACCCAGCGGAGCGGGAGCTGGAAGTAGGACCGCACGACGACTTCGCGATCCTCGGCGTGGTGTGCGGCGTGGTCCGCTCGTTCTGCGAGAAGACGGAGGCGACGCCGGACGTGCTCCATGTGGAAGGAACGCCGTCGCTACCCGAGGCGCGGCCCGGATTCGCGGCGCCCGTGAGCTAAACCCGGGCGGCTGCCCGTGCGCTAACGCTCGGGTGGTGGGCCGGCGATCGACCGCTCACGCTCGCTGCGTTCGCGCAGGTAGCGCTCGCGAATCCGCTTCACTGCCTTCTTGAACTCGACGTCGACCGCGCCGGTCTGCGCACTCCAGTCGATGTCCGCGCGCATCTGCGCGAACTTCCGCTCCCGGTCGATCGCGGTCGGGTTCCCCTGCACGTTGAGCGGGAGCATTGCCAGCAGCGCCGTCGGAATCGAGAAGTCGCCGAGCCGGATGAACTGGCGATCGATCCCCCACGTCTTGCCGCCGCGATCGAACGTCCAGTCGCCGGCTTCGCGCTCCACGGGCAGCCCGGCCATCGAATCGACGTAGGCCTGCACCACCGCGACGATCGAGCTGTCCACGAGCTCGGCCATCGACTTCGGCCTCGTCGGCGCGATGACGACATCGCTTGGCCTCGTCCACAAACGCGGATCCGAGTACGACGGCTGAATCCCGCGCAGGGGTCCGCCGCCGCCGACGAGCGGTCCGGTGCCACCGCGATCGCGGCGCACCGGCTCGAGGCTCACGGGCGGAAGCGCCACGGGCGTCCGCGCCGGTGCGATGAGCGGCGGCGGCGGGATGAGCGGTCGGGTGATCGGACGGCCGTCGCCACCACGCTGCCCGGGCGTGTCCTCCACGCCGCGATCCGGCAGCGCGATGAAGCCGATGCGCTCGACGGGGATCGGCACCGGCTCGCGATCGAAGAACTCGAACAGGCTGGCGCCGCCGAAGGTGATCTGCGCGAGCGCCGCGATCGCGACGACGTGCAGCGCCACCGAGATGAGGAAACCCGCCGATGGCCGCCGCGTCATGCGACCCCCGCCCGTTCGGGCACGTCCGCCCCGAACGCGTCCAGTACGCGTCCCGCGCGCCGCGCCGCCTCGACCAGCCGCTCGGGAGACGTGATGAACGAGATGCGGAAGAACCCTTCGCCACCCGCGCCGAACGCGGATCCCGGGAGGACGATCACGCCCGCGTCCTCGCGCAGGCGCGTCGCGAACGTCGCGCTCGCGAGGCCCGGCGGGAGCTGGATCCAGACATACATCGTCGCGCGCGGCGTCTCGCAATCGAACCCGGCCTCGCGAAACGCCGATACGGCCGCATCTCGGCGCTCGCGAAAGATCTCGACGTTCGACGGCACGAAGCTCGACCACTGCCCGAGCGCCGCCACGCCGGCGGCCTGCATCATCATCGGCGCACCGGTGTCCACGAACGACTTCACCTTCGCCAGCACCTCGGCGATCTCGGGCCGGGCAGCCGCCCACCCGAGGCGCCACCCGGTCATGTTGTACGTCTTGGACAGCGAGTGGAACTCGATCGCGATCTCGCGCGCCCCCTCGATCTCGAAGATGCTGGGCGGCCGGTACCCGTCGAACGCCAGCTCCGAGTACGCGTTGTCGTAGACGAGCAGGATGTCCAGCTCGCGGCAGCGCTCGACGACGCGCTCCAGGTAGTCGCGCGGGGCGATCGCGGCGGTGGGATTGTTCGGGTAATTGAGATAGAGGACCTTCGTGCGCATCAGCACATCGGCGGGGACCTCGTCGAGATCCACGAGGAAGCTCGTGCGAGGACGAAGCGCGTACTTGTACGGCGTGGCCTCGCCCAGGATGGCACCACCGAGGTACGCGAGATAGCCCGGCTCCGGCACGATCGCCGCATCGCCCGCCGAGAGGTACGCGAGAGCGAGATGCGCGATGCCTTCCTTGGACCCGATGAGCGGGACGATCTCGCGATCCGGATCGAACGCCACGCCGAAACGCGTCTGCATCCAGGTCGCGATGGCCTCGCGATACGCAGGGAGACCGAGCCCAAAGCCGTAGCGGCTCATCCGCGGGTCGCGCGCCGCCGCGGCGAGCGCCTCGACGGCGGCGGCCGGCGGCGCCAGATCCGCATCCCCGGCCCCGAGGTCGATCACGTCCACGCCCCTCGCGAGCAGTTCCCGCTTGCGCTGCGGGATCGCGGCGAGCGGATACTCGGGGAGAATGCCGAAGCGCGGCGCGAGACTGGGCACTAGTCCACCGGGAGCACGGTGACGGGATTGCGGACGACACTGAGCCCTTCGACCTCGACCTCGACGACGTCGCCCGCCGAAAGCGGTCCGACGCCGGCCGGCGTGCCGGTGGCGACCAGGTCGCCCGGCTCGAGGGTCATGACGTGAGAAATGTACGAGAGGAGCACGGGAATCGCGAACGCCATCTCCGAGGCCTGCCCCCGTTGCCGCTCCTCGCCGTTCACGCGCGTGACGACGACCAGACTGTCGAGCGCTGGGACCGTGTCCGAGAGCGGCCCTACCGGGCAGAACGTGTCGAAGCCCTTGGCGCGCGTCCACTGCCCGTCGCGCTTCTGGAGATCCCGCGCGGTGACGTCGTTCACCGCCGCGATCGCTCGAACGGCGCGCCGCGCCTCGTCGGGCGATGCCCGCCTAAGCCGCGCGCCGACGACGATCCCGATCTCCCCCTCGTACTCCACGCGCGAGGTGAATGGCGGGATGACGATCGCCTCGTCCTCCCCGATCACGCTCGACGGCGGCTTGAGGAAGAGCAGCGGCTCGGCGGGCACCTCGTTCCCCAGCTCGCGCGCGTGCTCTAGGTAGTTGCGTCCGACGCACACGATCTTGCCGGGACGAGGCACCGCCGGGCCACCCCGTGCCGCCGACGAGTCGCGGGCGGGCGCGCGCTCCGGCATCCCGCTCACCCCTTCGCGCGGTAGAAGCGCACGATGTCGGGCTGAATGCTGTTCCACGGCGCCACGAGCCGCCGGGCGGGCGGCAGCGCGCCGAGCAGGTCGCGTCCGTACGCCTTGGTCGCGATGCGCGGATCGGCGATCACCACCACGCCGCGGTCCGTCGCGGTGCGGATCAGCCGGCCGAAGCCCTGCTTCAGCCGCAGCGACGCGTGGGGCAGCATGAACTCGCGGAAGGCGTTGCCGCCGCGCGCCTCGATCGCCTCGCACTGCGCCGCGGTGATCGGCTCGCTGGGCACGCGGAAGGGCAGCTTGCCGATGACGAGGCCGCGCAGCGCGCGCCCCGGCACGTCGACGCCCTCCCAGAAGGAAGCGGTGCCGAGCAGCACCCCGTTGCCGACCTCGCGAAAGCGGCGGAGCAGCGCATCGCGCCCATCCTCACCGTGCACCAGGAGCGGCCAGCGGCGGTCCGCGCCGCGCTTCCGCATCTCCGACGCGAGCGCGCGGACGTCGCGGTGCGACGTCAGCAGGATGAACAGGCCACCGTCGGCGGCGGCCGCCACATCGAGCACCTGCCGCACCAGCGCGCGCGAGTGTCCCGCGGCATCCACGTTGGGCGCCGGCGTGTCCGTCGCGATGGCCAGGATCGTCCGCGACTCGTACGCGAACGGGGACGGAAAGATCGCCGATTCCGCGGCGAGCTCGTCGTCGTCGAGTCCTAGCCGCGCGGCGAGGAAGTCGAAGCGCGATTCCGCGGCCAGCGTGGCACTGGTGACGATCGCCGTGTCCACGCGCTCGAAGAGATCCTCGCGCAGGATCGGCGCGAGGTCGAGCGGCACCGACGAGACGGCGACGGAGCGCTCGCGGCCACGCACCTCGACCCAGCGCACCGTGCTCTCGCCCTCCGGTGGGCGGAGGCCGCATCGGAGGGCATCGGCCGCCCCATCGAGCCGCCGCGCGACCGCGCGCATCTCGCCGAGGAGCTGCTCCGCGCCTTCATCACGCTTCCGGGCCGCCTCGAGCCGCTCGCGCACGAGGCGCAAGCCATCGTGCAGCAGCCCGAGCTCGTGCAACAGATCATCGAGTGCGGCCTCGAGCCCCGCGCGCCAGATCGGATGGCGCGCGAAGTCATCGGTGAGGCGCACACACGTCTCGCCCTGCTCCTGGAGGAAGGTGTCGAGGATGTCGAAGATCAGCGTTCCCTTGTCGCGCGAGGCGCTCGTGGACGGCAAGAGGCGCGACTGCACGAGATCGAAGCTCGCGGTGCTCATGAGATCCCTGGCCCCGGCGAGCCGCGCCATGAGCGCCGGCAGCAGTCCCTTGCCGCGCCGCTCCAACCGGTTGAACAGGCGCTGCAGCGAGCGTCGCGTGACCGACGCCCCGAGATGCGCCGATGCGGCATCCTCGAGGTGATGCCCTTCGTCGATCACGAGCCGCGCGTATGCGGGGAGTACCGCCGCCTCCTCCCAGTTCTGCTGGGCGCGGCGCACCGCAATGTCGGAGAGGAGCAGGTGGTGGTTCACGACGATGATGTCCGCCTGCGCGGCCCGCCGCCGGGCCGCGAAGACGAAGCATTTCTCGTAGAACCCGCACTTGAAGCGCGTGCACAGATCCGGTTCCGCCGCGACCTCGTCCCAGGCTTCCGGTCGCGGCGCCGAGGGCAGATCGCTCAACGAGCCATCATGCGTCTGCGCCGCCCAGGCGACGAGCGCGTCGATCTCCGTCCGCATGCCCTCCTCGAGCAGCGCGGCCCCCGACGACCGCGCCTGGTCGAGGCGCTGAAGGCAGAGATAGTTGCGCCACCCCTTGAGCATCGCGAAGCGCACCGGCTGATCGCCGAGCGCGCGCTCGAGGAGCGGTAGATCCTTGCCGACGAGCTGCTCCTGGAGGTTGATCGTGTTGGTCGACACGACGGTGCGCTCCCCGTTGCGCGCGGCCCAGCGCAGCGCCGGCAGCAGGTATCCCAGCGACTTGCCGACGCCAGTTCCCGCCTCGAGCAGCCCGATCCCGCCATCGTTGTAGAGCCGCGTGACCATCGCCGCCATGCTGCGCTGGCTCGGTCGATCCTCGTAGCGTTCGAGGACTCCCGCGATCGGGCCGGTCGGACCGAGGTCGCTCTCGATCTCCTCGATCGGCACGAGGGAATGCTCCTCCGCGCGCGGAACCTCGACGACGACGTAGAGCTCCGCCGCCGCGTTGTCCACGATCGCGAAGCCCACGCCCTCGTCGTGCAGGCGCGCGGCGACCTCGAGATCGGGGTCCGACGGCTCGAGGAGGCCGGACGGGTGGTTGTGCACGAGCATCTCGCCGCGTCGCGCGAACCCGGGCAGCGCGAGCACGGAGCGTACGTCGCCGCGCGCGACCACGCGCGCCGTGGCGAGCCGCTCCGCCTCATCGACCGTGCAGACGAAGCAGACTTCGCGTCCGCCGGCGAGCGTGATGGCCGCGCGAATGGCCGCCGCCGCGGCCGCCGTCAGACGCTCGGCGGCGGCGTCGCGCGGGGGCTCGAGGCGGGTCGAGGCAGGCGTCGCGATCACGTCTTCAGCGGCTTCTTCTTCGCGGCGGGGAACAGGACGTTGTTGAGGATCAGCCGGTAGCCCGGCGAGTTCGGATACAGCGACAGATCCGTGGGCGGACTGCCGATCGCGTGCTGCGGATCCTCGGGATCATGCCCACCCAGAAATGTAAACGTCCCCTGGCCGTAGCCACCGTGCACGTACTTCACCCACGGCGCGCCCTGCTCGAACGCCAGGACCGTCACGCCCGGCTTGAGGGTGGACTTCATGAAGCTCGTGGTCACGCCGTAGAAGTCCGCCAGCACGCCCCGGTGGTTCTGCACCAGCATCGATGGCACCGGGTCGAACTTGGCCGAGAAGCTGAACAGAGTGAACGTGCCCAGGGGCTGCCGGCGACCCGGGACGTTCACCTGATGGCCATCGATGTCGCTCATCGAGTTCACGTACGGCGACGGTTCGACGTGCGCGTCGCGGAAGCCGAAGGCGCGCTCCCAGTCGAGCCGGGCGTCGGCATTGGAGGCGGCCGGCGTGCCATCCGCGAACGGGCCGGCGATGTCGACGCTGTGGGCGGCGATCGCCAGCGCCAGCGTCTCCGTCGCGCCGCACATCGCGAACAGGAATCCGCCGCGGTCGACGAACTGCCGGATCTGCTCGGCCACGCCCTTCTTCAGTGCCGGGGCGTGCGCGAAGCCGAGCTTGATCGCCATGTCCCGGTTGCGCTCGAACTGTTCCACGAACCACGCCGCCCCCTGGTACGCGAGGTGGAACTTGTTGAGCTGTCCCGTGAAGTCTTCGTGGTGGAGATGCAGCCAGTCGTACTCCGAGAGCTTGCCGGTGGCGACCTCCTCATCCCAGATGCGCTCGTACTCGATCCCGGCATACTGCAGCGCGAGCGTCACGGCATCGTCCCACGGCGCCGAGCCGGGTGGCGTGTAGACGGCGATCTTCGGTGCCT
The DNA here is from genome assembly GCA_964385525.1 of uncultured Gemmatimonadaceae bacterium. Taxonomy (GTDB): domain Bacteria; phylum Gemmatimonadota; class Gemmatimonadetes; order Gemmatimonadales; family Gemmatimonadaceae; genus DATKCV01. The sequence continues at coordinate 8,850 of CAYLPM010000482.1, read as the reverse complement.
TCTCCAGCGGAACGGGTTCCATGTTCCCGTCCGTCATCTCGCTCCGGATCCCCCGCAGTTCGCCGGCGGAGATCGGCACGGCGGCAATACCATCGAGCGCGGCCCGCCGGCGCAGCGCCGGGAGATCGGGGAGCAGGAAGGAGCCCCCGCGGTAGTTCAGCAGCCACTCCCCGGCCTGCGCGTCTTTCAGCGCGTTGTACATCAGGCCGTACGCCTTGAGATGATTCGATTGCGCGTCGTCCATCGGCACGAGCAGATGCTGCGCAGCCGCGGGCGACGCCAGCAACGCCATCGCGAGCGCCGCGGCGGCGAGCCGCGGCGGCGTCCGCCCGTTCGGTGTCGCCATCATGCCGTACCGGGAATGCGGTTGCGAGCCAGCTCGAGCTCGCGCCGGGCCTGCGGCACGAGCGCGCTGCTCGGATACGTGAGGATGAGATGCTCCAGACGCGTGATTGCGCCCGGCGCATCGCCGCGGCGGCGCAGAATGCGCGCCCACTCGAGGTCCGCCTCCGCGGCCTCGGGCGCCGCCTGGTACTCCTCGACGATGGTGCGCCACACGCCTTCCGCGCGGTGGTCGTCCGCGCGCGCTGCATGGAGCCGGGCGGCCGTCGCGAGCAGGATCGCCGCGGCGTCCGGAAGCTCGCGGCGGGCGTCGGCGAACGCGGACGCCGCCGCGGTCGTGTCGCCGCGCGCGAGCAGAAGGAACGCCTCGCCCAGGCCGGGCGCGCTGTCGGCGCGAGTCCTCATGATCAGCGCGAGCGCGGCCACCGCGCCCGAGGTCGCGTCGCGCGTGCGCCGCAGGGCGTCGCGCGCGGTGCGGAGATCACCACCGTACAGGGCCACCCATCCGGCGGCCTCTCCCTCCGCCGCACCGTCGACGGACGCGAGCGCGTCGCGCGCGCGCGCCAAATCCCCGACGCGGATCCAGGCCCACGCGACCTCGCGTGCCAGCACACTCTGTTGCGCCTGCGTCAGCCGGCCGGCGTACTCCCGCGCCAGGCGGTCCGCATCGGCAGCGCGCCCCAACATGCCGAGCGAGCGCACCATCAGCGCCACGGCGGTGGTCGCGCTGGCGGAATCGGACGCCTGTACGGCTCGCTCGACGAGCGCGAGCGCCGAGGCGGCGTCGCCGCCATTGAGCGCCGCCGTCCCCGCGCGCAGCGCGATCGCGATCGAGGGCTTCGCCTCGTTCACCGCAGCCAGCGCATCACGCGCCACCAGCCACGCACCCGCCTCCTCCGCGCGCGTCGCGAAGTCGGTCCACGCCTTGATCGAGCTGTCGCCGCGCGGCAGCACGCTCAGCGCCTCCCACCCGCGCCCCGGCTCTCCCCACCCCAGCTCGAGCGCCGAAAGGACGACGCGAGCCGCGTTCTCCGTCGGCGGCGCGGCGAGCACGCGGCGAATGTCCGCGCGCGACTCGTCCGGCGCGCGCACCAGCGCGAAGATGGCCGCCTGCTGGAGATACGGCATCGGGCGGAGCGCGACCCGCCATGCCTCGGAGGATGGCAACCACGCTCCCGACGCCGCGTGCAGCTGCGCCGTCTCGTACGCGAGGTCGCGATCGCTCGCGGCGCCGAGCGCCGCGCGCGCGCGCTGGAGCACGGAGTCCGCGGCGGTCACGCGGCCGGCCTGGAGGAGCAACCGGGAGTACTCCCGGTAGGGCGACGGTTCGCGGGGCATGTCGCGCACCCACTGCGCGAACGCATCGTCGAGCGCATCCTGGCGTCCCATCGTCTGCAGCGTCCGGAACTGTGCGCTCCGGAACGCCGTCTCGCGGGGCTGCGCCCGGATGAGCGAGTCGAGCACCGGGAGCAACGAGTCGGTCGCGCCCACCGCGGCCCAGGTCCGCTCCAGCCCGAGCAGCGCCGCGACGACTTCCGACCCGGTGAGCGCCGCGCGGTAGGCCACTGCCGCTTCGCCGAACTTCCCGTCCTGCTCGAGCGTATACGCCCGCATCAGCAGGGTGTCCTGCGCCGCGACCGACGCCGGCGCGACGACTCCCGCGACGACGAGCGCGAACGCCCAGACGAGCGCGAGCGACGCCGGCCGCGGACGGCGGGCGGGCGGCGACCTGTCGGACCGCGGGGCCTTCGTGCGGCGACCGGCGTCGACGGCGGGACTACGGGTTCGGCGCATTGATCCGCTTGAAGTAGTCGAGCACCGCACGCCGCTCCTCGGCCGTCAGCCCGCGCAGCTCTTCCCACGTCGGCTCGCGGAAGCGCGAGACCGCGCGCCCCGAAGCCTCGCCCGTCGGCGTGAACCGATCCGTGCCGGTGGCCGACGTCGCCTCGCGCCTGCCCGTGTCGTCGCGCTCGTCCTGTTCGAGCGTCCGGCCCGCGTCGAGCAGCCGACGGAAGAGCTGCTGCTGCCGCGCCAGGGTGCCCGCATCGATCCGGCCGCCATCGAGCGCCTGCGCGATTTCCCGCGCTTCCCGCGCGAGCTCGCGCGCGCGGCCGGTGCCGTCGAGATCGCCCACGTCATCGAGCTGCTGTGCGAGCTCGCGCTGCTGTCGCGCCAGCCCTTCCGACGCCGACTGCATCTGGGCGCTCTGCCCGATCGGCATCTGCATGAGACCCGATGCCTGCGCGTTGAGCGAGCCCTGTTGCTTCGCGAGCTCCTGAAGCTGCTGGACCATCTCGGCGAACCCCGACGCCGACTGCGCGCGCTCGGCGCGCTCGCGATCACGCACCAGCGATGCCGCGGCCTGATTGAGGGATTCGCCTGCCTCGCGCATCGCGCTCGCGGCTTGCTGCCCGGACCGGCCTTCCGCGGCCTGCGTCGCCTGCGACACTTCGCGCCGCGCCTCATCGACCGCGCGCTGCGAGCCCGGCGAGAGCAGCGACGACTTGCGCCCCTGATCCTGCAGGCGTTCGTTCGTCTGCTCCAGCCCCTGCTGAATCGCGCTCTGCTCGGCGCGCATGGACTGCGGATCGGCCCCCTGCTGCGCGCGCTGCTCGAGCCCCTGCTGCTCCCGCGCGAGCTGCATCATCTCCTGAATGGCGCGGTCGAGCTCTTCGGTGAGCTCGGATTTCCACTCCCCGATCTGCTGCTCGCGGGCATCGGCGAGCGACTCCGCCGCGCGTTGCATCGCGTCGCCGGCCTGCTGCGCCTGAGCGGACTGCTCGCGGGCCTGCTGCTGCGAGCCTTGCTGGCCACCCTGCTGGCCGGCCTGCCGCTGGCCGCCCTGCTGTTGTCCTTGCTGTTGCTGGCCCTGTTGCTGGCCCTGTTGCTGGCCTTGCTGCTGGCCTTGTTGCCGACCTTGTTGCTGGCCTTGCTGCTGGCCTTGCTGCTGGCCTTGCTGTTGGCCCTGCTGCTGGCCTTGCTGTTGCTGGCCCTGTTGCTGCCCGGACTCCGGACTCCGCTGCTGCTCCTCCTGCCCTTGCTCAGCCGCACGACGCATCGCTTCCGCCGACGCTTGCGCCTGTCGCTCCGCCGTCCGCGTCCGCTCCGCACCGGGTTCGGCCCGCTCACGCTCCAGGCGCTCGGTCAGGTTCGCAATCTCGCGCGCGAGGTCGCTCGAGCGGTCGGCCAGGTTGCGCGCCTCACGCGGCCTGGTCTCCCCCGATCGCGACACGGAATCCGACAGCGCACGCTGCTGATCGGCGATCTCCTGCGCATCATCCTTCAGCGTCTCCATCGTCCCCTCGAGCGCCGCGCGCCGGAGCATCTCGGCGCTCCGCTCGAGCTGCTCGCGAAGCTTCCGCTGCTGCTCCTCGAGCTCGGCCAGCGACCGGCGCGCATCATCCCCCGAGAGCTGCTGCAGCGCCGACTCGAGCGACCGGAGCTGCTCCTCCATTTCGGGCGTCAATGCCTCGTCGAGCAGCGCGCGCACCTCGGCGAGCTGTTGCGCCAGCGCACTGTCCATCGCGCCCGCACGCCCGAGCTGCTCCTCGAGCTGCCGCGCCGCGTCGCCGAGCCGCTCGACGCGCTCCGCGATCTCGCGCTGCTCCTCCGTGAGAGCTCGCGCACGCTCCGCGTTCTCGAACGACATGGCGTTCTGGCGCGCGTTCGCCTCGGCCCCGGACTGGCCCTGCTGCTGCGCGCTGCGGTCTCTCGCGCGCGCCGCGTCGGCCGTGCGTCGCTCCAGCGAGCGCTGCGCCTCCGCAGCCGCCGTGGCCTCCGCCACCGCGGAGTCACCCAGACTGCGCGCGATCGCGCGCTGCTCGGCCAGCGACGGCACACGAATCACCAGCTCGCGGCTCGTGCCCACCTGCGCCCACGGCGAGTCGTCGGTCACGGCGACGACGATGTGCAGCGCGTCACCCGGCCGGAGGCCGCGGGCCGCGAGATCGACCGGCATCTCCCCGCCCCACTGCGTCCCCTGCGCACCCGAGAGTCGCTGCGCGATCGCGGGCTGATCGGCGCCACCGTACATGCGACGCCACGAGCGCAGCACCACACCGGCTATTCCATGATCGTCGGAGGCGGCTGCGCGAACGAGCACCTGATCGTCGAGCGCGACGAGTGTGTCCGAGCGCGGCGTCAGGATGTCCACGCGCGGCACGGAGTCGGCGAGGACCTCGAGGTCGAACGGCGGCGGCACGTCCGTCACCGGCATCCGCGTGCCGTGCGCGATCCACGCCCACCGGCCGCTGCGCTCCGCCACGAGGCGCCCGCTGAAGCTGTGTCCATCCACGCGCATCGTCACCGAATCGTCCTCCCACACCAGCCGCACGTCACGCAGCTCGGTGGACGCGCGCCCACTCAGCTCGATGCGCGTGCCGCGTGGTAGCCGCGCCGGCTCGCCTGCCGGGAGCGTCTCGGGCGCGCGGTCCAGATAGGACGGATAGATCGCGCGCATCGCGACGTCACCGAGGAATGGACGGTCCGTCACGCGGATCAGCACGGTATCGCTCAGCGCACGGCCATCGCCGGCGACGAGGGTGAGGTCGGCATCCACAGGTCCGATCGACAGCTCGGCGCTCCCGTCCGTGACCTCGATCCGCGTTTCCGTCCATGCCGCGCCGGTCACGCGCGAACGCACCACGACCGTGCGTCGCCCCTCGGCGCCGATGCGGACCCGTACCCGTTCGCCGCGAAGCACCTCGCCGGGCGCATCCATGATCGCGAGCCGCGGGAGCAGCGTACCACGCCACGCGCCCACCGGGTGGGTCACGGCGCGCCAGCCATCCGGCGAGACCGCGCGCGCGGCGCCGAGCAGCAGCACGGCCGCCATCGCGACACCGAGCGCGGCCGCGCCCCGCAGCACGGCGGTTCGACGCATCGCCGGCGCGAGCGACGGACGTCCGCCGCCCAGCCGGGCGGCCAGCAGCTCCGCGCCGCGACGCCCGAGCGATCCGCTCTCCACCACCTCGAGCGCGCCGCGCAGCGCGCCGCGGCGGAGCGACTGCTCGCGCTCGATGGCCGCCGCCACGCTGGACCGCGACGCCTCGCGGCGCATGTGTCTGCGCGTCCACCAGAGAATGCCCGCGATCGACGCGAGCACCATCGCCCACAGCAGCAGCGGAAGCGCCGGCCGCGCGATCCATCGGGCGCCGCCCAGGCTGACCGCACCGGCGGCCAGTAGCAGCGCAAGCGCCGCGAGGATGGCGAGCAAACCGGCCCCACCGAGCAGCCGGCGAAGGACACTGCGTTCCCGGTCGACGAGCTGGAGGACGGTCATGGCTGTGGGCGGCTCGTTATGGCGTACACGAACAGGTTGACGCCCATCCGCAGTGCGGCTTCGTGCAGGTGGGGTGGGTCATTGTGCACTTCGGGATCTTCCCAGCCGTTCCCGAGATCGGACTCGTGGCTGTAGAACACCGCCAGCCGGTCGCCGAGGAAGATCCCGTAGCCCCGCGCCGGCTTGGCATCGTGCTCGTGAATCTTCGGCAGCCCCTCCGGAAACCGATAGACGAGATCGTAGATGGGATGCGTCAATGGGACATCGACGAGCGGTCGATCGGGAAACACCTTCACGATCTCGCGCCGAAAATGCTCATCGAGCCCGTAGTTGTCATCCACGTGCAGGAATCCGCCGCGCTCGAGGTAGTCGCGAAGCCGCTCGACTTCGCGCTGGCTGAGGGCGATGCGTCCGTGCCCCGTGACGTGCAGGAACGGATAGTCCCACAACTGCTCGTCGGTGAGCCGGACGCGCGCCTCGGTGCGGTCGACATCGAGCGAAGTGCGCTCGGCGATTGCGCTCAGCAGGTTGGGCAGGCTCGACGGGTTCGCGTACCAGTCCCCGCCGCCGTCGTACTGCAGTCTCGCGATCGTGAGCTTTGGCGCGTCCGGGAGGTTCGTCCGCGGCATCGACGGCGCCGCGCCGACGAGGGCCAGCACCGGCGCCAGCACGAGCGCGACGAGAAACGACGAGCGGCGCGCGATCATGGCTCGTGCGCCAGCCGGTACGCCAGGTTCCGTGGCAGACCCATCTCGGCGACGAGCCGGGTCGTCACGTCGCGGGCGCTCGCGCCCCCGGCGCGGAGCTCGCGCACCCGTTCCCGGATCACGTCCTCGGTCGGCGATTCGATGACGCCCGCTTCGATCACGATCACGACTTCTCCCCGGGGTGGCGATTCCCTGTAATACGCCGCCAGCTCGCTTACCGTTCCCCGCCGGAACTCCTCGAACTGCTTTGTCAGCTCTCGTGCGACGACTACCCGGCGCTCCCCGGCACCGATGGCGACCAGGTCGGCGAGCGTGTCCGCGACGCGCGTCGGCGCCTCGTACAATACCGCCGTGTGACGGAGCGCCGCGAGGTCGGCGAGCGCATCCCGCCGCTCGCGCCCCTTGCGCGCGAGAAAGCCGAAAAACGTGAATCGTGACAGATCCACGCCGGCGCCGACGAGTGCGGCGAGGAGCGCCGACGCGCCCGGGATCGGAATCACGGCGAGCCCCTCGTCGATCACCTCTTTCACCAACCGTGCCCCGGGATCGGAGACGAGCGGCGTTCCGGCATCGGAGATCAGCGCGACATCCTCGCCCCGGCGGAGCCGCTCGAGGACGCGAGGGGTCATTCGCGCCTCGTTGTGCTCGTGATACGACGCCACGGGCGTCGCGATCTCGTGGCGGTCGAGCAACGGCCGGGAGTGCCGGGTGTCCTCCGCGAGCACCAGGGCCACGGCACGCAAAGTCTCGATGGCCCGAAAAGAAAAATCCCCCATGTTGCCAATGGGGGTGCTGACGACGAAAAGGCGACCTGCCCGCTCGTCGTCTACCATTCGATCTTGAACGGCAGAAGCTCGAAGAACCCGGCGGACTGGAGCATGTGTCGTCGCTCTCGGGTGAGGTCGCGGAGCAACGCTTCCGGCGACACCTTGTCGTGGTCGGCCGCCGTCCACAGCACCTCCGCCAGCCAGGCCGCGACGGCCGCGGTGACCGCCGGCATCTCCTCCGCGGGATCATGACGATGCCGGCCGTCGTCGAGCGAGAAGCGCTCCAGCGCCGGGTGCTTCACGGTCAGGTTGCGTCGCGCCTGTTCGGCGATCTCCGGGGCGCTCTCGCGCCCGGACTCGACGAGCCGCTCGACGAGGGCCTGCGCGAGCTCGCGATAGGCCTGCACGAGCGAAGGCGGCGACTGGTGCGGCAGGGGCTCGGGTATCGGCCACCGGCGGACCGACCGCCTGGGGCCTCGATCCTCGGCGAACAGCGCCTGGACCCGCTCGATCAGCGTCCCCTTCGCGCTGCCGGACAGAAAGGCACGCGCGACGACCCCGTCACGGAAGATCAGATAATTGACATGACCATCCGACACGATCTCGACGACGCCGTCGAACGTGGTGGACATCAGATACGGAAAGAGCGTGGAGGGATCGTCGGGAAGGACTTCTTCCGGCCATGGGTCGGGCGGCGTCACCTGCGTGGCGAACATGCAGGCGAGCTGCTCGTCGTCGGCCTCGTGAAAGCAGATCTCGCCGAACTCGGGCTCGTGCGGGACGCGCTCGAGCGCCGAGGCGATCGGAAGGATGGCGAAACCGTCGCCCTCCTTGCACGTCGCGTTCACGACCTCACCGCTCTGGAGGTAGAGGATGAGCAGCTCATCCGGAAGCCAGATGCCGACGTAGCCGAATACCCTCGCCGACCGGTCGCGCTTGGCGTTGGTCAGCAGGTTCCGGAGGTGGACGTAGGCGAGCCTGGTTCGCGGAAGCAGAACGCGCTCGTGTGGGTACCGCAGGTCGGCATGATGTAGAGGCATCCGCTACGGATACGACGGAGGGCCCGGGGGCGTCACGCCCCCGGGCCCAGTATGCCGGTGGCCCCGACGGGCCGCAATGCCCGTCAGGCCACGTGCTGCCGGAACTTCGACTCGATCGAGGCACGAGGCTGCGCGCCGATGATCTGATCGACCACCTGGCCGTTCTTGAAGAAGAGCAGCATCGGGATCGACCGCACGTTGAAGCGGCTGGCCGTCCGCGTGTTCGCGTCCACGTCGAGCTTGGCGACCTTCACTTTCCCCTCGTACTCCGTCGCGAGCTGATCGACGATCGGCGCGATCATGCGGCAGGGGCCGCACCAGGCCGCCCAGAAGTCGACGACGGCCACGCCGTCGTGTTTCTCGATCTCCTGCTCGAAGTTCGCGTCCGTCACCGCCACCGAATTCGACATCATCCCTCAACCTCCCGCGCGGACCTGCTCACGTCCGCATGACCGATTAGTTTAGAGCGCTCGAGCAGACCGGAGCGCCAGTCCCATGCCAGCCGAGCCCCGCGGTACCCGCATCGCGCACGTTGGGATCGCGGTGCGAGCCCTCGACGAGCTCCTTCCCTTCTATCGTGACGTCCTCGGCATGCCCGAGGTCGAGCTCGACGACGCGGATGGTGCCCGCATCGCCGGCGTCGCCGCCGGCGAGCCGCTCGTCGAGCTGCTGGAAGCCGCCACCCCGGACTCCCCGATCGGAAAGTTCGTGGC
>CAYLPM010000481.1:0-12566 GCA_964385525.1 uncultured Gemmatimonadaceae bacterium | reverse complement strand
AGGGCCCGCCCTTCGAACGGCAGCGTCCCGCTCAGCAACGCGTAGCCGAGCACGCCGAGCGAGTAGAGATCGCTGCGGCCGTCGAGCTCGGGCTCGCCGGCGGCCTGCTCCGGCGACATGAAGTGCGCCGTTCCCCGGATCACTCCGCGCTCGGCGCGCATCTCGTCGATGCGCATCGCGTCGAGGGAAACCGAGCGCGCGATGCCGAAGTCGGTGAGCATCGCACGGCCGGAATCGTTGTCGAGCAGCACGTTTTCGGGCTTGATGTCGCGGTGCACGATGCGCTGGCGGTGCGCATAGGCGAGGGCACCCGCCAGATCGCCAAGGATGCGGCAGGCCTCGGGAACCGGGAGCGGGACGCGGCGCCAGAGCACGTACGCGAGCGAGGGGCCGCGCACGTAGCGCATCACGGACGCGACGACGTCGCTCGACTCGACGAAGGCGTGGATCGGCACGATGCTGGGATGCGCGAGCCGTGCGTTCGCCAGCGCCTCGCGCCGAAACTGGCGGCGGAGCGCGTCGTCACCGAGATGGTCGAGGAGGAGCGCCTTGACGGCGACGTATCGCTGGAGCCGGACATCCAGCGCGAGATAGACGGTCCCCGTCGCGCCGCGTCCGAGCAGTCGAACGACCTGATATTCAGGTGCGAGAGAGTGCGCGAGCCAGTGCCGCTCGTCGGGACGCTCGATCGCGGTGGGCGGTGCCTCGGGTGCAGCCATACGACTCCCGCTCGGGGGAGCGAACATGGCGCAGTCGCACGCAGTCGGCAAGGGAGCGGCTGCTCGACGACATCCGGCGGCGGGTTCCACCAGGAGGTGCGCGGCGCGCGGCACTGCAGACTTGCGTTCCGCGCGTAGCTCCGGGAACCGCAGGACGATTCGTCCTCGGCGCAATCGCCGGCGACCTCGATCAGCCTGGAGCTCCGACCGGTCCGATCTCCGGTGCGCCGGTGACGTCCACGCTCACGTCCCAGAGGCGCGCCGCGAGCGCCGTGTCGCGAGCCCGCCGCGACGCGCGCGCCGTGCGCCCGTGCGGCCCCACGTAGGGTGCTCCCGTCCTGGCCGGCAAGGGCGACGACGCGAGCGTCACCAGCGCTCGCGCCCCTTCGTCCGGTGAGGCGAGCAGCCATTCGTACGACGCGCGCATCCATGACGGCAGGTCGCGCATGAGCGATGTCGCCACGAGGCCCGGATGCACGGGGTGCACCGAGACGCCCGTGCCGTCGAGCCGGCGCGCGAGCTCGAACGCGAACAGGAGGTTCGCCAGCTTCGAGCGGAAGTAGGCGCGGAACGGTCCCGGCGCGCGTTCGACGCGGAACGCATCCGGGTCGATGCGGTCGAAGCGGCCGAACCGCTCGAACACCGAGGTCACGATGATCACGCGCGAGGGCGCCGCGGCGCGCAGCCGTGGGACGAGCATGAGCGTGAGCAGGAACGGCCCCAGGTGGTTCACCGCCAGCGTGCGGTCGAAGCCATCGGCGCTCGCGCCGCGACGCATCGCGTGCACGCCGGCGTTGTTCACGAGGACGTGCAGTCGCGGAAAGCGCGACGCGATCTCCGCCGCCGCCTCGCGAACGGAGGCGAGCGAGGCGAGGTCCACCCGGACCAGCGCGATGTCGTCGTTCCCGCTCTCGCGCCGGAGATCCTCGCGCACCCGCTCGCCGCGCGCGAGATCCCGCACCATCATCACGACGGTCGCGCCCAGTCTCGCCAGGCCGAGGGCCGTCGCCCGACCCAGTCCGGAGCTCGCCCCGGTCACGACACACACGCGTCCACGCATCCGCGAGAAGATAAGGTATCTTTCGCGGACGCTTCAACCGATCGAGTCGTGACCACACTCGCCCGACTGTTCGCGATCCTTCTCCTGGCCGGTACGGCCCTGCTCGGCGCCGGCGCCATCCTGCACCCCATGCTGATGGGCGATGCGGCGGCGCAGCTCCGCACCATCGCGGACACCGCCTACTGGCGGGAGATCCACCTCGCGATGCTCGCCGGCACGGGGCTGATCATCGCCGGCATCTGGCTGCGGGTCTTCCTGCCTCGCTCCCCGCACGTGCAGCCCGTGCTCATCGCCTCGCTCGCCATCATCGCGATCGGCATCGCGATCAACGGCCTGAACATCGGGTACATGACCGGCTCCGGGTGGCTCATGGGCTCCCGGTACGCCGCGGGCGATGCGAGCGTGGCGCAGATCTTCGACGTGACGCACCCGATCGGCCTCGTCGCCGCACGCTTCGGCAATTTTCTCGTCGCGCTCGGCGCCATCGCGCTCGGCTGGGCGGAGTGGCGCGACGAGCGCACGCCCAGGTTTCTCGCCTGGCTCGCCTGGCTCGCCGCGGCCGGCGGTATGATCGGCGTCCTCTTCTTCGGGGAATCGAGTCGCGCGACGCTCGGCGCGGTGGCGCTGCTCTCGGGGTGGCAGGTGTTCACGGCGATCCGGGGGCTTCGGGGGGAGGCGGAGTCGGCTCCTCTCGATCCACGACGCGTAGCGAGCATTCCCTCGTGACGCGAGACCGCGCGCGGCCATGCGATCCTTCGATGCTCCCGCGATGACCTCATCCGACGGAATCCAGATGCCTACGTCTGCCGCGCCCGCCCCGCCGGCCCCGCCCGCCCCGCCGGCCCTGCCCACGCGTGCCGAGCTCCTCGCCGCCGAAGCGCTCGTGCATGCCGTCCTCCCACCTACGCCGCAGTACGCGTGGCCGCTGCTCGCCGAGCGCACGGGCGTCGAGGTCTGGGTGAAGCACGAGAACCACACACCGGCGGGAGCGTTCAAGGTGCGGGGCGGTCTGACGTACTTCGACTGGCTGCGCCGCACACACCCCGAGGTCGATGGCGTGGTTGCGGCGACGCGCGGCAATCACGGCCAGTCGATCGGGTTCGCCGCGCGTCGGCACGGGATGCGAGCGGCGATCGTCGTTCCGCAGGGCAACAGCCGCGAGAAGAACGACGCGATGCGCGCGCTCGGCGTCGAGCTGATCGAGAACGGGGACGACTTCCAGGCATCGCTCGAGGCCGCGCAGGGCATCGCGCGGGAGCGCGGTTGGCATGCGGTCCCGGCGTTTCATCCCATGCTGGTGACGGGTGTCGCGACCTACGCGCTCGAGCTCCTGCGGGCGGTGCCTCACCTCGACACGATCTACGTGCCGATCGGGATGGGCTCCGGCGTCCTCGGGGTGCTCGCGGCGCGCGAGGCGCTCGGCTCGTCGTGCGAGGTGGTGGGTGTCGTGTCGGCCGAGGCGCCGGCGTATGCGCGGTCGATCGCCGAAGGCCGTCCGATCTCGCACCCCGCCACGACACGCATCGCGGACGGCATGGCGTGTCGGACGCCGGATCCGGTGGCGCTCGACATGATCGCGCGTGGCGTGGCGCGTGTCGTGCTCGTGAGCGATGATGAGGTCGAGCATGCCATGCGGATGCTCTTTTCGGCCGCCCACACGGTCGCGGAGGGAGCGGGGGCGGCTTCGCTGGCCGCGCTGCTGCGCGAGCGTGACGCCATGCAGGGGCGTGCGGCCGGAGTGATCGTCACCGGCGGCAACGTCGATCGAGACGTCTACGCGCGGGTGCTCGCCGGTGGCTGAGCGCGCTCAGGAGGGATCGCGCGGGTCCGTCTGCTCCGGGTCGTAGTACGCCTGGATGCAGGTCGTCACCAGCCACTCCTGGAGCCGCCGCGGCTCCTCGACACTGTGTGCGAGGCGGGCGATCTCGATCTCGGACATGACCTTTTTCAACGCGACGATCAACGCTTCGGGCCGAAGGGAGCGACTCCGTGCCTCGGTAGCTACCTCGCGCAGTACGAGGCGCAACTCGTCGTCCGGATGTGACGGATCCCGCAAGCGCGTCGTGATCGCTTCGCGGAGACGCGTCAGTCGGGGCTCGGAGAGCATGCGCGGCTCCGGCGTTGCGGACGAGTCGGGGGCATTCATCGGTGTCGACACTCGTACACGGTGGCTCCAACCAAGCGTCCGGCCATGCGGCTATCACGCGGCCCGTCAGGCTTGGGGTAACGATCATACCTCGCTCAAGCGAGCGAGTCAAATGATTTTCGGAGCTGCAACAGGCCGCTCTCCGCAACTGCCTCCTGTCTTCCCCTGCCGCGCGCGACTGCGCGTCCCGGTATCGTCGGCCCCGCGTCCCGGTATCGTCGGCCCGTTGATTGCAACAATCGCTTGGATTGCCGTGTACGCCCTCCCGTTCGCCCTCTCCCCTGGCCCTGACCCTTCGTGCCGACGACGGCTAAGCGGACAGCCCGGATCCTGATCCTCTCGAACCACCCGTTGCTCGCCGCACTACTCGGCATGCTCATCGAGCTGGAGTCGTTCGAGCCAGCCTTCGCCGACCCCGGCGAGAGTGCCGAGGATGCGATCGCGCGCATCAAGCCGATTCTCGTGGTTCTGCTGGACAGCGACATGGAGGCGGCGAAGTCGGACCTCTTCTTCGCCCGCGCGAACCGGCGTGGTGTGCGGGTGGTGCTCTTCAATCCTCCGGGGAACCCCCTCGATGTGCAGAGCCTGGCGGACGCACGCTCGCTCGACTGGTTTTCCCTGCCGATCGATCGCGGGAGCCTCGCCCGGATCATCGGCGGCAAGCAAATGATCGCGAGGCGAACCGGCGACCGTCGCGCGAGCGAGACCCCCTCCGTGGCGGCGGATGGCGCGCTGACCTTCCGGGACCGCAAGGGACGCCAGTGGCTGATCTACGATCGCCGGGTCGGCCCGCGGCGCGCCGCGAACCGGGACGGGGAGCCGCCCGCCGTCGAGGAGAGCTACAGGGCTTTCGTCAGCGACGACGGCGAGGAGTGGCGGTTTCCCCTCCGTGCCGACGAACCGCTCCTCATGACCGTTGCGGCGCTCGAGCGCCAGCTGGCGCAGGCCACCCGTTACGTCCGGGAAATCTCCTGATCGAATCGACGGTCGTCGAGGTGCGTTCCGGCCACGGGGACGGGCGTTCGCAACGGCCGTGTTGCGGGGAGCGGGAGTGAGTGAGACCTTCGTCGCATGCGAACCCTCCTCCGGCTTCTCCCATCGGCGTTTCTGCTCGTCGGATGCGCGTCGTGTACTTCGGCGCCGTCGGCGGCGCCGCCCGGCGCGCGCGCGACCACCTCGACCGATACCGCGCGCGCGGACGCGCTCCAGGCGCGGCTGCAGGCGGTGCTCGATTCGCTGCACGGGGCGGGCAGCTTTCCCGGCGCGACCGTCGGCATCGCGCTCTCCGATGGTCGGACGATCGCACTGGCCGCCGGGCTCACGGATACCGCGCGACGGACCCCGATGCGCCCGACCGACCGGATGCTCGCCGGGAGCGTCGGGAAGACGTTCGTCGCCGCGGTGGCGCTGCAGCTCGTGCAGGAGGGCAGGCTCGCCCTCGATCAGCCGCTCTCCACGTATCTCGGGCAAGAGCCGTGGTTCGCGCGTCTTCCCAACGCGCAGGCGCTCACGGTCCGCATGCTCATGAACCACACGAGCGGGATCCAGCGCTACGAGTTCAAGCCGGATGTCACCGCGATACTGACGCGCGAACCGGACAAGACGTGGACGCCGGAGGAGCGCGTCGGCTTCGTGCTCGGCGATACGGCACCGTTCGCGGCCGGTGCGGGGTGGGAGTACTCGGACACGAATTACATCCTGCTCGGCATGGTGATCGAGCGGATCACCGGCGCCGACCTGTATGCGGAGATCCGCCGCCGCGTCCTGGAGCCGCTGGCGTTGAGAAACACGACGCCGTCGGATCGGCGCGCGATTCCCGGCGTGGTGCAGGGTTACGCCGGCGCGAACAATCCGTTCGGCGGGACGGACGCGATGCTCGTGAACGGACGCATGGTGATCAACCCGCAGATGGAGTGGGCGGGTGGCGGGTTCGCGACGACGTCCGAGGATCTCGCGCGATGGGCGAAGGCGCTGTACGAGGGGCGCGTGCTCGACTCGACCACGACAGCGATGATGCTCGATGGCGTCCCCGCCCGGCTGGGGCCGAATGCACGCTATGGACTCGGCGTGATCATCCGGACGACGGCGCACGGGGTGACGTACGGCCACAGCGGCTTCTTCCCGGGATGGCAGACGGACATGATGTACTTTCCAGCGCTGCGCACGGCGATCGCCGTGCAGGTGAACACGAGCGCGCCGAGGACGACCGGCCGACCGCTGAGCGGGTTTCTGACGGAGCTCGCGGGTGTGGTGGCGAGGCTCCAGTGAGCCAATGACGGCTCGGAAGCGTCAGGGACGCGAACGCCCACGGACTTCGACGGTGGCCGAGCGGTGAGCCGCGGCGTCCCCGCGCGGCGCATCGGCTCGACGATCGCCGTCGCCGGAGCCCGAACATGAGTCCCTTCGACGTCATCATCGTCGGACTCGGTGCAATGGGCAGCGCCGCTGCGTACGAGCTCTGCCGTCGCGGCGTCCGGGTGCTCGGCCTCGATGCGCACCGGCCGCCGCACACGTTGGGCTCGACGCACGGCCGCACGCGGATCATCCGTGAGGCGTACTTCGAGCATCCGGCGTACGTGCCGCTGCTGCGACGTGCGTACGAGCGATGGAGCGAGCTCGAACAAGCCGGCGGCGTCCAGCTGATGCTACGGACCGGCGGTCTGATGATCGGGCCTCCCGACGGTACGCTCGTGCACGGTGCCCGCGCGAGCGCCGAGGTGCACGGCATCCGGCACGAGATGATGGATGCGAGCGAGGTGCGTCGCCGCTGGCCGGTCATGCGCCCGCGCGACGACATGGTCGCGCTCCTCGAGCCGCGCGCGGGCATGCTTCTGCCGGAGACGTGCGTCGAGACACACTTGCGCCTGGCTCGCGAGCACGGGGCAACGTTGCGCACCGGGGTCCGCGTCTCGCGCTGGACGGCGACGTCGTCGGCCGTCCGCGTGGAGACGGCGGACGGACGCTCGTACGAGGCCGGTCGATTGATTCTCGCGGCCGGGCCGTGGCTTCCCGACCTGCTCGATGTCCCGCTCGGTCTCGAAGTGGAGCGGCAGCTCTTCCACTGGTTCGAGCCGGGGGCTCACGGCGCATCCTTCGCCGCCGCGCGGTGCCCGATCACGCTCTGGGAGCACGAGCCCGGGCGCTACTTCGCAACGCTGTCCGACGTCGGCGACGGACTGAAGATCGGTATCCATCACGAAGGCGAGCGCGCGCATCCTGACGACGTCCGGCGCGGACCGTCGGCGAGCGACGAAGCCGCCGTGCGCACACTGCTCGCTCGCTTCCTGCCCGATGCGAACGGCCGACTGCGCGAGGCGCGCGCCTGTCTGTACACGAACACGCCGGATCACCACTTCCTGCTCGACCGGCATCCGTCGTGGCCGTCCGTCATCGTGGCGAGCCCCTGTTCCGGGCACGGCTTCAAGTTCTCGAGCGTGATCGGCGAAGTGCTGGCCGATCTGGCGACGAGCGGCACGAGCCCGTTCGACCTGCGTCTGTTCGGCGTGGAGCGGCTGCTCGCGCATTTGCGGTCGTCGTCAGCCGGGTCGATATTGCCTGCCTGAGGCCGGCAGGCGCCGGATCATCCTTCCAGAGCCCGGAGGCTGGAGTGCCGGTCGAGATCATGATCATCGAGATCGTGCAGACATTGACGGTCGGTATCGTCGCGATGGCGTTCGGCATCCCGCTCATCAAGCTCGTCGCGCGCCGCATGGAGCAGCGCAACGCGGTGCCCCCGAAGGCGATCTCGGGGATGACGGAGCGTCTCGAGCGGATCGAGCGGGCCGTGGACACGATGGCGATCGAAGTGGAGCGGATCTCGGAGGGACAGCGGTTCACGACGAAGCTGTTGGCGGAGCGTTCGGAATCCGCGCGCGATCCGCGTGCGCCGGGCGGGCGGTGAGGGAGCGGTGAGCGACGCCGCAAGCGTCGGTGCGATCGTGCGCGGCGCGCGCGAGGCGCGCGGCTGGTCGGTGGAGGAGCTCTGCCGGCGCGCGCACATCCAGCCGGTCGTGCTGTTCAACATCGAGGAAGACCTCGATGCTCCTCCGTCTGCCTCGGCGCTTTTCTTCATCGCGCGGGAGCTGGAGCTGGACTATCAGGCATTGCTGCGGTTGGGAGGGCACTTTCCGCACGCCTCGTGACGAACGGGGAAGTGGTCGGTGGTCAGCCCCGAGGAATGGCCACTCCGCCGTCATCGCTTCTCCCTATTCCGACTTGCCCGTGCCCCGCCGGATCCCCAGCCCGACGATCCTCGAGAGCAGCTCCGGGTAGTCGATGCCGACGTACTCCGCGGCCGACGCGAATTCCTCCTGGTTGGCGATGTCGGGGTTGGGGTTGGCGTCGAGGAAGAACGGTTCGCCCGCCGCGCTGAGGCGGAAATCGACGCGCGCATAGCCGTCCACCTCCAGTGTGCGGTAGATCCGCTTGGCGACGTGCGCGATGCGCGCGGCGAGCGGCTCCGGCATGTCGACGGCAGGCCGGTGGAAGATGCCGCGCTTCTCCTGGTAGGCGACGTCGTGCTTGACCTTGGCGGTGGCGATCAGGGCGGCGTTGGCGGGCATGTTCTCGAACACCAGCTCCCACACCGGTAGCGCGACGAGCCGCTCGTTGCCCAGGACGCCGACGTACAGCTCGCGCCCATCGATGTAGCGCTCGGCGATCGCATCCGTGCCGACGGCATCGTGAATGAACGCCACGCGTTCCTCGAGCCGGGCATCATCCTCGACCAGGGAGGCCTGCGCGATCCCGAACGACGCGTGCTCGACGAGACTCTTGACGATGAGCGGGAACTCCAGCCGCCGCGGGCGCCGCACGCGGCGCCCGCGCGGCACCACGAAGAAGTCCGGCACGGGAATGCGGTGATACGCGAGGAGCTTCTTCGAGAGCGCCTTGCTGCGGGCGAGGATCAGCCCGCGCGGATTGCAGCCGG
Organism: uncultured Gemmatimonadaceae bacterium; assembly: GCA_964385525.1. Taxonomy (GTDB): domain Bacteria; phylum Gemmatimonadota; class Gemmatimonadetes; order Gemmatimonadales; family Gemmatimonadaceae; genus DATKCV01. The sequence goes on along the minus strand of CAYLPM010000481.1, from coordinate 3,711 downwards.
TGTACGGGACGCGCAGCAGCTCGAGGTAGCTGACGACGTTCTGATCGAACAGGACGTTGTGGTGGAACTCCTCGAGCAGGTTGAACACGACGTGCGGCTTGAACTCCTCCACCGCGTCGCGGATGGGGGCCAGCTCGTCCTGCACGCCGAGCGGACGGACCTCGTGGCCGAGGTCGCGCAGGCAGTGCACGACGTCGTACTCCGCCTTCCAGTTCAGGATGTCCTGATGCGAGAATCCCTCGAGCGAATCCGGAGGGACGTGATCGGGGTGCATGAGCACCAGCACGCGGAGTCGTTTCATAGCGCGATCCAGTCGCGACGGCCTTCGCTGTAGAGGTAGTGCATCGTCTTGACCGTGAGGAGGACGGCGAAGTCCATCTTGAGCTGGCGATCGGAGCCGACGGCGCGGAGCTTGAGCTGCCGCGAGCGCTGGATCATGTGCTCGAGCACCACGTCGAGCGTGAACTCGTACTCGCCGGTCCACTTGGCGACCATGCGCCGGATCTCGCTCCGGTGGCGGCGGAGGAACGGCGCCGCACGCGGCTGATTGCGATGCCGTGGATCGTCCGAGAAGAGCTGGCGCAGCTCGCGGTCGTAGATGTCCGGAAGATCGACGGTGTAGCGGTCCTTCCGTTCGGCGTAGTACTGGGCGAGGGTCTTGGAGATCGAGCGAAGCGGCTCCTCGCGACGGCGGTTGGCGACGGGTGGCTTGTGCCCCGCGAGCTCGGCCATCAGCTGGTCGACGTACTCGAGCTTGCGCAGCGCCGGCCACCCCGCATAGCGCTTGCGCCACATGTCCCGCGGCCGCAGCCAGACCGCGAACGTCTCGGCGAAGTCCTCGTCCGGATGACTCTGCGCGTACCAGAGCCGCAGATGCTGCACGAAGTGCTTGCTCGCCGGATTGGGGCGGTAGTGCTGCGGGTACCGCGTCGACGACTTCCCGAAGAGCTGCTGCCACCGGCGGCGACGCTGAAACTGGTACGCGTGCTGGATCGCGTGCCCCGCCTCGTGGCGCATGATCTTCAGGCACTCTTCACGCGAGCCGCCCTCGACCTCGATGAGCTGATTGCGCTCGAGCTTGATGAGCCGCGGATGCGCGAGATAGAAGGGGATCGCGAAGCCGGGCACGCCCGCGGGCGAGAACCATTCCTCCGACAGCCACACGTGCGGGCGCGCGACGATCCCGCGCCGGTCGAGCGCCTGATGGAGCTCCTCGACCAGCTCCTCCAGCCACGTGCCCTCGATCGTCAGGCCGAGGTCGCGGATGCGGACCTGCATCAGGCGCTCGGTGCTCCATCGGGCCCATGGGAATCGTGCCTTGGCTGCCATCGTCTCCGGCGGAATGGTGGGTCGGGACAGCGACGGGAGGTTGCATCGAACGCGGCCGCGGGGCAAGTCTTCAGCCGTTATCTTGAACAGAAGCGCGAAGGGCCCCCCGCGTCACGCACGACCGTCTCCCAGTGGATCCTCACCGTGCCGTCCGAGACCATCACCGCCGAGATCACCGACCCCGTGAATGCGCGGATCCTCGCCGTGAGCGAGGATCGCATCGCCGGCTTCCTCCCCGATCCCTTCGCCGAGATCGCGCGCCTCGCCGAGCTCCCGGTCGACGCCGTGGTGGAGCGGATTCGCGCGATGCTCGCCGCCGGGACCATCCGGCGCGTGCGGCAGACACTGGTGGCGAACAATCTCGCGCCGGGCGCGCTGGTGGCGTGGCGCGTTCCCGCCGAGCGGCTCGACGCGGCCTTCGACTTCATGGCCAAGGATGATCCGTTCAGCGGGCACGTGGTGATCCGCTCGACGGATGGTGCGACGACGGGCTCCGCCTATCGGCTGTGGACGACCCTCAAGGTGCCACAGGGATTCTCGCTCGTCCGGCATTGCGATGTGCTCCAGGCGAGAACGAGCGCCGAGGCGTACCGCGTGATGCCGGCGAAGCGGCTGTTCGCGCTCGGCGTGGGCCACGTGCGGCGGAAGGGGATGCCACCGGGGAGCCGGAGCGACGAGCCCGGCGCCGTGATCGATCCGGTGGTGGTCGAGCTGTCGCCGGTGGAGTGGCGGGTGCTCGGCCCGCTGAAGCGCGAGCTGACGGTGGACGAGGTGCGTCCCGATCCGTGGCGTGGTCGCGCCGAGGAGGCGGGCGTGTCGCTGGAGGAGTTCGTGCGAGTGGCGCGCGGTCTCAACGATCGCGGGGTGATCGGCCGCTTCTCGACCTTTCTGGAGCACGTGAAACCGTCGGCCGCCGGCACGCGGGTGACGCGCTACAACGCGCTGTTCCACTGGCGGGTGCCGCCGGGGCGGGAGATCGAGGCAGGCCGCGAGGTGGGGCGGCACCACATCATGACGCACGCGTACTGGCGCGAGGGCGGGCCGGAGTTCCGGAACGTCAACATCATGGGGGTCGCGCACGGTACCGAGAAGTCGGTGGTGCTGGAGCACAAGGCGGCGATCGACGCTCATCTCGCGGAGGCCGGGATCGATGTCGGTTACACCAACGTGTTCTGGGGTGGACGGAGCGAGATCAAGCCGTCGGAGATCATGCCGGAGGTGTACGAGTCTTGGTGTCGGGGTAGGGGGGTGGATCCGGGGGGGATGCGGGAGGGAGGGTGAACTGAGCCGGTGGAAAGGGGAGGGACGAATCATGCGAGTTTCTCAGTGGCGGCTCGCTTGCGTTGTCGCCATGGCCTGTGCGCCTGCTCCTCGGGTCGCTGCGAATCCGCCCACTGTCGCGCGCATTGCAGGCTGCTATGAGCTGCGCTCCGGCGTTTGGGAGCAGGACGCCGCCCTGGATAGGTTCTATCCAATTGCGCAGATTCCCCGACGCATTCGTCTGGACACCGTCCGACTTCGCGGGGCGGATCGCCTGGGACATCCGCAGCCGCTCTACACCGTCGAAGTGATTCCGCCAGTGCCCGAACGGCGGTCGCCGTTCGTCTCTTGGGGGAAGCTTCGTCTGGGATCCGACTCCATCCACGTCAGTGCTCCCATGGCTTTCGGTGGAGCCGCTATGCGCCTTCTTCGCGTCGCTCAATCGCTCACGGGCGAGTTGAAGACGTTCACCGACGCGATTCCGGAGGACGGGATAGCCATGGCGACAGTGCCGATCGTTCTGGATCCGATCGAGTGTCCGCGGCGCCAGGTCGGCGTTCGAAACGTCGCCACCTGAAGTGCGTTGCAGCTGTCAGAGCCGAGCAGCATCATCATGGGAGGCTGGCGAGCGAAGCTCGCCAGCAGGTGATCTCGCGGCAGGCAGGGCAGAGGCATGCGGCTGAACTCTGCGTTTTAGAGTGCTCCTGGACTCTTCTCGACGGAGCATCATATCCAGGACGTTTTGTGAAAGCAGTCAGCATCTGCACCGGGATCAACAAGAGCGTGTCGCGCTGTGTCGAGTAACTTCGATCGCCCGCTGGCCTTGTGGTTGCTGCTCCTTGCCTTGGTTGTTCAGGGAGTATCCGGAGTCGCGGGCGGGATTGGTCTCGTCGCCGATCCGAGTGGAGCCACGTTGCAGATTCCACTGGAATGGATCGAGGACTCTCCTTTTTCCAGCCATCTGATACCCGGGGCAATCCTGCTTCTTGCACTCGGCTTCGTCCCATTGGTGGTGGCATTTGGGCTCTGGCGCGCGCAGCAATGGTCCTGGTATGGCGCGCTAGCGGTCGGTATGATGCTCCTCGCATGGATCATCGTCGAGATTGCGATAATCGGATATCA
>CAYLPM010000480.1:0-1735 GCA_964385525.1 uncultured Gemmatimonadaceae bacterium | reverse complement strand
CTCGACATATCCTATCGTGTCTTCATTGGCGACCAGCTCCCGCTCGGTGAACTGGAAAGCCTCGAGCTCGTCGACGGGCGAACGCTGCTCGGCAGACGGGTCATCGGCGGCTGGTGCCGCAACGTCGAAGAGCTCGAGTGCCCGACCGAGCCTCGCGAGCGCGTGTTCGAGTACAGGCGGCCGTAGAGACGTTCATGGGGCGGGCGTGCTGGCCCGCGGCCTGAATCATTGCTCCTGGAGCGACCTCACCGGATGGACGAGCGTCGCGCGCCTCGCGGCACGTGCGCAGCTACGATCGCGATCGTGCAGCTGAGAACGACCACGCTGCCGAGTGTCACCGGATCACCGGCGGCCACCTCGTAGAACGACTCCGACGATCTCCCAGCGCATACCGTCGATCAGCAGGCCGCTCCCGTTCCCCGTCGGGGAGCGCCCCTCCAACTGCGTCGCTCGAGGGAGCACTAGCTGGATATCGCCGGGCCGCCGCCGCGCCTGGAGCGTCTACGGCCATGCCCGAACACGCAATACACGAGCTGCATCGCGAGTGAACTTTCCCCAATTCCGCCACGTCTCTAGGACGTCACGAACGGGAAGCGGTCGGTGACCACATGGCTGACGACCCCACGGACCCCGCCAGGCTGGCCCTCGAGTTCCTCGTGCTCCGGTGCCAGACCGGCGACGAGCGGGCGTTCGAGCGGCTGCTGGAGCAATTCGGCGAACGCACGCACCGCTACCTGCGCGGGCTCGTGGGGGACGCCGCCGACGACGTGCAGCAGGAGGTGTGGCTCGCCGTCTACCGCGGCATCGCTGGCCTCGCGGCGCCGCACGCGTTCCGGACGTGGCTGTACCGGACGACTCGAAATCGGGCGCTGGACTGGCTTCGGCGCCACGAGCGGGAAGCCGAGCTCCTGGCGGACGTCGACCTCGACGTGGTGCAGGACACCGTGGCCGCGCCGGCCGCGGAGTCCGACCTCGCCGAAGAGGCGTGGCATCATCTCGAGTCGCTCTCGCCGGCACACCGCGAGGTGCTCCTGCTCCGCTACCGAGACGACATGAGCTACGAGCAGATGGCGCTCGTGATGGGATGCTCGGTCGGCACCGTGCGCTCGCGGCTCCACTACGCGAAACAGCGACTTCACGACACATTCGACCGGAGGGACGCATGACGTCACAGGGGGGGGGATCGGCAACAGCGATGGCGCTGATCGAGAACGAGCGGCGACGCGACCGCTTCATCCGACGCACGAGCGTCGTTGCCTGGTCGGTCACGTTCGGCCTCGTCCTCGTCGTCGCGATCATGGTGGGATTCCAGGTCCGCTTCTTCCTGCGAGGCGCGATGGAGGGGGAGATGCCCTGGGCCGTCGTGCTCGGCTCGACGATGCCGCTCATCGATGTCCTCTGGAAGCTGAGCCTCCTCGTGGCGACGCTCAGCACGATCGCGATCTTCCTGCGCCTGCGCACGGCGAGCCTCGCCGAGATTCAACTGCGGCTCGCGGCGCTCGAGGAGATGGTCGCGTCCCGCGGCGACGGCCGCTCTCGCGGGGAGGGCACATGATCACCTCGACTCGCCAGTTTCACGGGACGGTTGCAATGCGCGCCCTGTGCCTGATTGGAATGTGCTTCGCCGCATCGGCGCTGCACGCGCAATCACCGGAACTGCCGCCGGCTCCCGGTCGACTCATCGATGTCGGCGGGCGACGGCTGCACATCCTCTGCAGCGGCACGGGCTCGCCGA
>CAYLPM010000479.1:0-3696 GCA_964385525.1 uncultured Gemmatimonadaceae bacterium | reverse complement strand
TCGCGCGCGATCGTCTTCGGCGATGCGGCCGATCCCGAGTGGTCGGTGGCGCAGGCGGTGAACGACGAGCGGGCCTACCACGTGTTCGAGGAGCTCAACACCTACACCGCGGTGGTCTACTTGCAGAAGGTCCTTCACCCGGCGACGGACGCGCCCGAGAGCGCGACCGTACCGGCGGGCGGCTGAGGAGACCACATGGCCAGCGTGCCTCTCCCCGAGTATCCGGTCGCCCGGCCGAACATTCCGTCGGCGGACGTCCAGCTCCCCGCGGTCCGCGACTACGAGCAGGTCGACCGCGAGATCATCCGCACCCTGAGCCCGAGCGCGGCGTGGTTCATCGGCCTGGCGACGGCGACGACGCTGATGGTCATCGGCGCCGCGACGTGGATCTACCAGATCTACATGGGCCTCGGCGTGGCCGGCTACAGCCCGCCGGTCATGTGGGGCGTGTACATCATCACCTTCGTCTTCTGGGTCGGCATCGGGCACGCGGGAACGCTGATCTCCGCGATCCTCTACCTGTTCCGCGCCGGCTTCCGCACGACGATCTACCGCTGTGCCGAGGCGATGACGGTGTTCGCCGTCATGACGGCGGGGCTCTTCCCGATCCTCCACCTCGGCCGGCCCTGGAAGTTCTTCTGGCTGATCCCCTACCCGAACTGGCGGCTCATCTGGCCGAACTTCAAGAGCCCGCTGGTGTGGGACGTGTTCGCGATCCTCACGTACCTCACGGTCTCGAGCACGTTCCTCTACATCGGGCTGATCCCCGACATCGCGGTGCTGCGCGACCGGGAGACCAACCCGATCCGGAAGCGGATCTACGCGTTCCTCTCGCTCGGCTGGCGCAACACCCACACCGAGTGGCGGCACTTCGCGCGCGCCTACCTCTTCCTGGCCGCGTTCTCGACGCCGCTGGTCCTCTCCGTGCACTCGGTCGTGTCGTTCGACTTCGCGATGGGCATCGTGCCGGGCTGGCACACGACGATCTTCCCGCCCTACTTCGTCGCCGGCGCGATCTTCTCGGGGATCGGGATGGTGTTCACGATCATCATCCCGCTGCGCCGCTGGTTCGACCTCAGGCACTTCATCACGCTCAACCACCTCGACGCGGCGGCCAAGCTCTGCCTCTTCACGTCGCTGGTGGTCGGGTGCGCCTACATGCTCGAGTTCTTCATCGCGTGGTACAGCGGCCTCGAGTTCGAGCAGACGTATTTCTGGAACCGCGTGTTCGGGCAGTGGGCGTGGGCCGCGTGGATCATGCTGATCTGCAACATGGTCCTGCCGCTCTCGCTCTTCTCGCAGAAGCTCCGGCGCAACACTATCTGGCTCTTCATGCTCTCGATCACGATCAACATCGGGATGTGGTTCGAGCGGTTCGTGATCGTCGTGCCGTCGCTCTCGCACGAGTTCGAGCCGTGGCAGTGGACCACGTACGCGCCGTCGTGGGTCGACCTCGCGATCCTAGTCGGCAGCTTCGGCTGGTTCTTCATGTGGTTCCTGCTGTTCGTGAAGCAGCTGCCGATCGTGGCGATCGCCGAGGTGAAGGAGATCATTCCACCGAAGTTGCGGCGCCGGCACGGGCCGCCGGCCGAGCCGCCGGGCGAATTCGCGCCCGAGACACCGGGGATTCACGACTGATGCGCGGCATTCTGGGAGTCTTCAGGGAGCTGGACGCGACCGTGGATGCGATCCACGCGCTGAAGGAGCGCCGGTACGGCGAAGTGACGGTTTACACGCCGACGCCGCGCCACGAGATCGATCACGCCGTGCACCCGCCGACGAGTCCCGTCCGCCGCTTCACCCTCATCGGCGGGCTGCTCGGCGTCACGTTCGGCTTCTGGATCGCGATCTGGGTTTCCGAGTACTGGCCGCTGGTCGTCGGCGGCAAGCCCGTACCGTCCTGGGTGCCGTACACGATCATCGGCTTCGAGATGATGGTGCTCGTGGGTGCGCTGGCGACGGTGTTCGGGATGTTCGCGCTGTCGCGGATTCCGCGCCTGTCGATGATGGTCGGATTCGATCCGCGATTCACGGCGGGCAACTACGGCATTTTCGTCGAGTGTCCGCCGGAGAAGCAGGCCGAGGTCGAGTCCCTGCTGCGGCGCCACGGGGCCACGGAGGTGAGCGGTGCGCGCTGATCGCTCTCTCGGGCCGCCGCGGTGCGGCGTCGCCCCCGTCCGCCTGGTGCTGCTCGCGCTCCCGTTCGTGATCGGCGCCTGCGACTGGTTCACCAACTTCGTCGAGCAGCCCGCGATCGAGACTTGGGAGTCGGTCCTCGGGGACTCCGTGCCGCAGCGGGCCAATCCGGTGAACTCGATGCCCATGACCGGCGGCGACATCCCGGCCTACGTCGTGTCCTACCAGCCATTCCCGGCGACGCTCGACTCGCTCGCGGGGGTCGCCAACCCGGCACCGGTGACCGAAGCATCGCTACTCGAAGGGCGCATGCAATACCAACTCAATTGCGCCGTCTGCCATGGCCCGGCTGGTCGCGGCAACGGCGCGGTCGTTCCCTTCGGGTATCCGCCGATCGATCTGACGTCGGCGCTCACGCAGGGTCGAAGCGACGGGTACCTGTACGGCATGATTCGCAACGGCCGAGGCATCATGCCGTCTTACAATCGCATCGACGTCCGAGAGCGGTGGCATCTCGTGAACTACGTTCGGGCCCTGCAGGGGCGCGTCGCGATCGCGGTGGACACGGTGCCATTCGGGCAGCCAGGTGAGACCGGCGCGATGCTGCCCGGAGCAACCGGGAGCGCACCGACGCGTCCTGCGCCCTTTCTGCTGTCGGACTCGGTGGCGCGGAGTCTCCCGCCGGGCGCCAGCGTGCCCTGGCTGCCGCCGCCGACCCGACCGCCGTCGGCCCAGCCGCCGTCGACCGCGACGCCGGCTCCGGGAGGTGGCGAATGAGCACCCACGAGACGCACGCGCCGTCGCGCGAGGAGGTCATCGCCGTCGCGAGCCGGCCCGTCGCGCGCACGCTCTTCACCGCGTCGCTGATCCTGGCCTCGGTGGGAGGCCTCGCGTTCATCATCGGCGCCGTCCTCGGCGAGGCGCGCGCCTGGCGCGCGCTCCACGTCAACTGGCTGTTCTTCACGAGCATCTCGTCCGCGGCGGTCGTGTTCGTCGCCGTGCAGCGGATCACCACCGCGCGCTGGTCCCGCCCCGTCATCCGGTTCCTCGAGGGCATGGTCGCCTTCCTGCCCATCGCATTCCTCCTGCTCGCGCTCATCGTGCTGGTGGGGAGTGGCGCGATCTTCCCGTGGACGCACGAGGCACCGCCGAACGCGGAGAGGCAGCTCTATCTAGATCCGATGTTCTTCACGATCCGCGTGCTCGGCACCTTCTTCCTGATCACGGCGCTGAGCGTATGGTACGTCTGGACGTCGGTTCGCCTCGACGTGGGCGTCGTGCCCGAGCGAGGGGCGAGCTGGGCGCGGGGGATGCGTGCGCGAATGCGCCGCGGCTGGAGCGACGAGCGCCGCGAGATCCACCGCACGCATTCGCGGCAGGGGTGGCTCGCCGTCGTGCTGGCGCTCGTCTTCGGTTTCGGCTGGTGCTTCCTGTCGTTCGATCTCTCGATGTCCCTGGACCTCCACTTCTTCAGCACGTTGTACGGGTGATGGTTTTTCATGGGCGGGATGCTCGGCGCGATGATGATGTTCGCGCTGCTGCTGATGTGGTGGCGGAAGC
>CAYLPM010000478.1:0-7270 GCA_964385525.1 uncultured Gemmatimonadaceae bacterium | reverse complement strand
CCGGTGCAGCGCCGGGTAGAGCGTTCCCTCGCCCACCTCGAGCGCATCCTCCGTCGCATTCTCGATCCATCGGGCAATGGCGTAGCCGTGCGCCGGCCCCCAGCTCAACGCCTTGAGGATCAGGAGATCGAACGTGCCGCGAAGGATGTCCGAGGTGGCGGTCGTGGCGGGCATGGGGCTCCCATCGGGTTTCGAGGGCAAGATTAGGGGGCGTTCCATCGAAACACAAGGGGAAGGCTCCGTCAGCATCACGCGGAATCGCCCCGCGAGCGGCTCGGCACTCGCGAGCAGATCCATTCCGCGGAAGTCGTGCGGGACTCCGCGCGCCCATGCCGTCACCGCCGGAGCCGCTTCCTCGGCACTGGACTGGCTATTGCGGCAGATCGTTCGTTCGGGCGGCACCCGGTACAGTTCGCGGCACCGCTCGCCGAATCCCGGCCACCGCGCGTTGCACGTCGGGCTATCGTTGCAATGCCGCACTTCTCCCGAGGACGACGACATGCTCCAGTCCCGACCTGCCTGCACGCTCCTGCTACTCGTGGCAGCCATGTCCGCCGCGGCGTGCACTCCTCCCGCCGACGATCCCGGGACCCGCACGCCGGCGCAGTCGGCCGGCGACGTGGACCCCGATTGCGAGCCCCTCGAGACACGCTCACCGAACGCCGCGACTCAGCAGCCCGCGTTCGCGGCACAGACCCGCGCCTGCGCAGACACGTCGGACGTCGCCTTCGACGTCATCGTCGTCGCCGAGGGACTCGAGCATCCGTGGGCCGTGGAGCCCCTGCCCGGCGGCGACCTGCTCGTCACCGAACGGCCCGGCCGCATGCGCGTCGTGTCCGCCTCGGGCACCCTCGGCCCACCGATCGCCGGCCTGCCCGAGGTCGATGCGCGCGGGCAGGGCGGCCTGCTCGATGTCGCGCTGAGCCCGGACTTCGACACCGACCGGACGATCTTCTGGAGCTACGCCGAGCCGCGGCAAGGTGGCAACGGCACCGCCGTTGCCCGCGGGGTCCTGTCCGCCGACCGCCGGCGCGTCGAGCAGGTGCGCGTGATCTTCCGCGCCATGCCGACGTACGACGGCACGATGCACTACGGCTCCCGGCTCGCGTTCGGACCGGACGGCCTGCTGTTCGTGACGCTGGGCGAGCGCTCGGACACGCCGATGCGACACCATGCGCAGCGGCTCGACAGCCACCTCGGCACGATCGTGCGCATCACGACCGGGGGCGAGGCGCCACCCGACAATCCGTTCGTCGGGCAAGCCGACGCGCTCCCGGAGATCTGGTCCTACGGCCACCGGAACATCCAGGCGGCCGTATTCGATGCGGACGGCAGGCTCTGGGTCGTCGAGCACGGCACGCGCGGCGGCGACGAGTTGAATCTCATCGAGAAGGGGAAGAACTACGGATGGCCCGTCGTGGCGTACGGGGTCGAGTATTCGGGGCAGGCCATTCGCGGGGCCGTGACGGAGCGCGGGGACGAGTTCGAGCGGCCCGTGTATTACTGGGACCCGGTGATCGCACCATCCGGCGCGCAGTTCTACACCGGTGACGCGTTCCCCGAGTGGCGCGGCAACCTGTTCATCGGCGCGCTCAGGGAGCAGCGGCTTGTACGGCTCGTCGTCGACGGCGATCGGGTGAGGGGCGAAGAGCACCTCCTCGTGGATCGCAGCCAGCGTGTGCGGGACGTGCGGCAGGGTGCGGACGGGGTCCTGTACATCGTGACGGATCAGGACGACGGAGAGCTGTGGAAGATCGTGCCGCGGGGGGGAGGGTGAGAACTGAACATTGCGTGTGCATCCCGGCCTCGGAGAACTGGCCGTCGAGGCGAGGGCACGACTCTGGATGAAGTAGTGGTCCCCGGTCCCGCGAGCGGTACGCTCTGGTACCTCGGGACGCCACTTGCGCGGGCCCGCCTCCGGCACTCCCTTCCGTCATGCGATCGCTGCTGCTCGCCGCCGGCCTGGCCCTCCCGGCGACCCTGCCCGCGCAGACCGGGACACTCTCGCGCGCCGATTCGGCGCTCATCGGCCGCATTCTGCTCGCCGAGGATCGACGCGATTCCGCCGACGCCGCGCTAGGCGAAGGAGCGCGTCATGCCGATGTCCGCGTCCGCATCCTCGCCCGGCGCGCGCGCGGCCGCATCAACGATCCGCAATTTGCCGCGCGCGATTCCCTGCCGCCGCTCCGTGCTCCGATCGTCTGGCCCGAGCCCGCCTGGCGGCTCCGCCATCGCGAGCTGACGGCTCGGCGTGACGACTGCGCCGCACTGCGCGCCGCGCTCGCCGACAGCGCTTGGCCGGTGCGTCTGCGCGCCGCGGACCTGGTCACTGCCTCGTGTTCGGCGAACGCCGCGCTCGTGACGACGCTTCGCGAATGGATCGACGCGCTGCCCGCGGACGCGTCGCGCCGCGCGTCGGGCGACGTCTCGTGGCACGGCGCCGCGCATGCGATCGTGGCCCTCGCCCGGCTCCGGCCGGACGACGCGCGGTCACGCTTCAGCACCCTGGCGGTACATGACCAGTGGCAGGTGCGCCTCTACGCCGCGCGGGCCGCGGCGGTCCTCTCCGACACGTCGCGACTGCGCGCGCTCGCGCGCGATCCGAACGACAACGTGCAGGAAGCTGCCATAGGCGCGCTGGCCGAGCTCACCGGCCATGCCGACGATGCCCTCTTCATCGCGACGCTCCGCGACGACGGCGCCCAGGCCGTGCGAGCCGCCGCGCTCGCGCTCGAGGGATCACCGCACGCCGATGCCCGCGCGGCGGCATCCGCGGCCTTCGAGCGATGGGTCGCGCGCGGCAGCGCGTCGGAGCGCGACGTCCGCCTCGCGCTGCTCGCGGCGGCTGGCCGACCGGCGAGCGAGGACCGTCCACCGGACATGCGCGCCGAGCTCCCCCGCCGCGCGATCGCGCTCGCCCTCGGCGCCGACGTGCGACTGCGCGTGGCGATGGCGTCCTCGAGCGGCGGCGGTGAGTTCGTGGTCCGGCTGCGCGGCGATGTCGCACCGGTTATGGCCGCGCGCATCCTCGCGCTGGTTCACGAGGGCTACTACGACGGCCTGAGCTGGCACCGCGTCGAGCACGACTTCGTCATCCAGGGCGGCAGCCCCGGCGACAACGAATATGTCGGTGCCGCATCATATCTTCGCGACGAGCTGGGCACGGTGCCCCACTCGCGCGGCACGGTCGGCATGAGCACACGCGGTCACGACACGGGCGATGCGCAGTGGTTCGTCAACCTGAAGGACAACCTGCGACTCGGGCGCGACTACACGGTGTTCGCGGAGGTGGTCGAGGGGATGGATGTCGTCGACGGCATCCTCGAGGGTGACGTGATCGCGTCCATCACGGAGCTGTCGCGATCGTGACGCTCGGCCAGCCGGCGCTCGAACCGCCGCACGCGTCGCTGGCGCCGACTCCGGCACGCCTCCCATCCGACTCTCAGCGCGAGGCGATCGAGGCCGGCGCCGAGCCGACGCTCGTGCTCGCGGGCCCCGGCGCCGGGAAGACCTTCTGCCTCATCGAGCGAATCCGTTTTCTCCTCGAGCACCTCGGCTTCAGCCCCGAGCGGCTCTGCGCGTTCACGTTCACCAACAAGGCCGCCGGCGAGATCGCCGAGCGTCTCGAGCGTACCCTGGGCGACGGGGCGGCCGAGGTGAGGACGGGGACGATCCACTCGTTCTGCGCCGAGCTGCTCCGGGAGTTCGGTGGGCGGATCGGGATCGAGCGGGGGTTCGGCATCGCCGACGAGAACTATCAGCGCGCCGTGCTGCGCCGCCTCGGCGTGCCGGCGCAGTGGCACAGCACCCTGCTGACTCGCTTCGGTCAGCACCGCTTCCGCGACGAGCCCTTCAGCCACCGGAACGACGCCGACATCTTCGATCGCTACGAGCGCTTTCTCGAGCAGCGGCGGGTCGTCGATTTCGACCTGCTCGTCATCCGGACGGCCGAGCTGCTCGCCGATCCGCACGTCGTGCAGCGCGTCCGCGCGCGCTGGGACTGCATCCTCGTCGACGAGTTCCAGGATCTCAATCCATTCCAGTACGCGATCATCCGCGACATCGCACGCGAGCACGGCCACATCTTCGCCGTCGGCGACGAGGAGCAGTCGATCTATTCGTGGGCCGGCGCGGATCCGCACGTGTTCCTCGATTTCATGAATGATTTCGAGCTCAGGCGGATGGTCCGGTTGCGCGAGAACCGGCGCTGCCCGCGGGAGATTCTCGCGCTCGCGCGCCGGCTGGTCGAGATCAACCCGCCGATGTTCTCCGAGCGGAAGGTGCTGGAGGCCGATCGCGAGTCGCCGTTCTGCGTGTCGGCGCTCGCGTTCCCCACGGACGATGCCGAGATCGCGTGGGTCATCGAGGACCTCCGGCGCGAACGCGACGCGCACGAGCTCTCATGGGGTGACTTCGCGATCCTCTACCGCACGCACCAGATCGGGCACATCGCCGAGGCGGGCTTTCTCGGCGCCAGGCTCCCGTGCCGGCTCGCGCATGGCCGTGCTCTCGGCGAGGATCCCGTCGTCGGCTACGTGGTCGCCGCGCTTCGCGTCATCGCGCATCCGGATGACCTGCACGACGAAGGCTTTCTCGAAATCGTCCTCCCGAGGACCCTCATCGATGGCGCCCGCACGAAGGCGGACGAATCGAAGCGGCCGTTGCGCGAGCAGCTCGAGCTCGCCGCTCGTGAGCTGCCTCGCGAGCACGGCGATCGAAAGAAGATCCGCCGCGCCTTCTATGCCCTGGACAATCTCGGCGCCCTCGGCCATCGACACACCGCGCTCTCCGAGCTCGTCGAGGAGCTGCTCTCGCAGCGGGTCGGCCCCTATCGCACCGTGCTCGAGGAGCATCACGACGAGCTCACCGACCCGCGGGTGCACGATGCGGTGGTGCGACTCGCGGAGCGGCTGACCGCGGCGCTGAAGGCACGTCGGCCGATCTCCCTGCCGCGACTCGGCGGCGCGGAGATCGGGCTTCGGGGGATGCTGGCGGGAGCCGGCGTTCCCGTCGCACCGCTCGACGGATCCGCCGCGGACGATGTCGAGCGCATCGAGGCGGGTGACGGCGGATTGCTCGGCTTGCCGCTCGCGGTGTTCAAGGCCGCGCAGCTCGTCCGCACCGGAGCGTTCACGAACGTCTTCCGCGATTTCACGGCGGTCGATCTCGAGACGACCGATCGTGATGTCCGGAGCGCCGAGGTGGTGGAGATCGCCGCCGTGCGCGTGCGGGACGGCCTCGTCGTCGACGAGTTCCACTCGCTGGTCCGGCCGGCCGCCCGGATCGCGCCCGGCGCGCTGCGTACGCATGGCCTGTCGGAGGTCGAGGTCGCGGGCGCACCGACGTTCGAGGCGGTGTGGCCGGCGTTCCGCGCGTTCTGCGGCGGCGACGTGCTCGTCGCGCACAACGGCTATCAGTTCGACTTCCCCATCCTGCGCAGGATGTCCGGAGCCGCGCTGTGCACGTACGACACACTCCCCCTCGCGCGCCTCCTGCACTCCGGCAGCGCGAAGCTCGCCGATCTCGCGCATCACTTCGGCATTGATCCGGGTTCGTCTCATCGGGCCCTGGATGACACGCGCGCCCTCGCGCGGGTGTGCCTGGCGCTCCACGAGGCCAAGGTCGCGTACGCGCGCAAGACCGCGCTCGTCAATCTGCTCGATCACCTCGGCGTCGCGCTCGCGCTCTCGGGCGATGAGCTGGACGCCGAGGGCCTGCTGCTTCGACGGCTGTGCACTCCGTACGCGCTCGGTCGCTACAGCGACTGCCTCGAGTACTATCGGATGGAGCGCGAGCGCACCGGCGACCACGCCCTGCCGACCGTCCGCGATCTGATCGAGCGGCTCGGTGGCGAGAAGGCGATGGAGCGGATTCGCGCCCAGAAGACGGCGGACCAGCGATATCCGGCAGCGATGGCGAGGCTCCGGCGGCTGCTGGAGCAGTGCACCGATGGACCACTGGACGATCAGATCTCGAGGCTGCTCGAGCGCGTCGCGCTTTCGCGCGCCGATGGCATCGAGCCGGACGTCGAGCGCGTGAATCTGCTCACGCTGCATTCCACCAAGGGCCTCGAGTTCTCGCGCGTCTACATCCTCGGGGTCGAGGACGCGCAGCTTCCCGGCGGCTCACCCGCGCGGGGAGCGAGCAAGCCGGAGGTGGAGGAAGCGCGGCGCCTGCTCTACGTGGGCATGACGCGAACGAAGGACCGGCTCGTGCTCACTCGCGTCGACGCGCGGAACGGACAGCCGACCGGCGGCCATCGCTTTCTCGATGAGATGGGGCTCGTCCCGGAGACGCCTGCATGACGCGTTCGTGGCGGGTGCGCGTCGGCGACGAGGAGACTTCGGCGGTCTTCGAACCAGCCACGAATCAGGACGGCTCGGCGCTCTTCGTCATGGCCCACGGGGCCGGCGGCAACATGGACGATCGCGGCATGCTGGCGGCGGCGGCGGCGCTGCGCGCGCGAGGGATCGACGTCGTGCGCTTCAATTTTCTCTACAAGGAGAAGCGCAGCGGACGCCCGGATCCGATGCCGCTGCTCCGGCAGACGGTGGCGGCGGTGGTCGAGCGGGCTCGCGCGGAGGTTCGTCCGACGCGGCTGATCATCGGTGGCCGGTCGATGGGCGGGCGCGCCGCATCGATGCTCGCCGCCGACGGATTTGCGTGCGACGGCCTTCTACTCCTCGCATATCCACTGCACCCGGCCGGCAAGCCGGAACAGCTCCGGGATGCGCACCTCCCGGCGATCGAGGTTCCAGTGTTGTGCTTCAACGGCACACGTGACGCTCTGTGCCGCCGTGACCTGATGGACGCCGTGCTCGGGCGTGTCGGTCCGCGGTTCGAGATGCACTGGCTCGAGGGAGCGGATCACTCGTTTCACGTCCTCAAGTCGTCGGGGCGCACCGATGCCGACGTGCTCGATGAGGTGGGCCGGGTGAGCGAGGACTGGCTGGCTCGCGCGCCGGGTGGTCCCTCGTCGAACGCCTGAGTGAACGCGCCCACCGCCGGTGGCCCGGACCCGGCACCCGGCGTCTCGTCGTGCTTGAAATAGACGTAGGCCTCGCTCCACTCCTGGTCGGCGATGCACTTCGCCCACTCGCTCAACGTGCCGGCGTCGTAATCGAAGCGGTGCAGGCGGAGGTATCCCCACGACGCGGTCGAGTGCACGGGACACCTGAAGTCCTGCTGCTCGCCGATGCAGAGCGCGACGTCCTTCTCGCGCAGCGCGCCCAGCACCTCGTCGTCGAACCAGCTCTCGTGCCGGAACTCG
>CAYLPM010000477.1:0-2628 GCA_964385525.1 uncultured Gemmatimonadaceae bacterium | reverse complement strand
GCGCCGCAGACCGCGGAGTCGGCGCAGGCGGCCGACGTCGAGATGATCAATCTCGTCGAGCCGTGGCCCTATCCGTTCTCGTCGGCGGTGCGCGTGGGCAACATGCTCTACCTGTCGGGCCAGGTCGGTACCCGTCTCGTGGATGGCACGCCGACGCTGGTCCCGGGCGGTATCGACGCCGAGGCGCGGCAGACGCTGGACAACATCCGCGCGATCCTCGAGCACAGCGGCTCGTCGATGGATCGCGTGGTGAAGTGCATGGTGATGCTGGCCGACATGAGCGAGTGGCCGCGGTTGAACGAGATCTACGCGACCTACTTTCCCGGCCCCAAGCCGGCTCGCAGCGCGTGGGGCGCGGCGGGGCTCGCGCTCGGGGCGCGGGTGGAGATAACGTGCTTCGCGACGGTGGGGTGACTCTGGCGGACCTGCAGTGCGTCGAACGCTGCAGGCTCGCCCCGCAAGATGACCGCCGGGCTACCTCGGCGCGGCCAAGGTCGCCGCTCGCCGCGCCTGCCGCATACCCACAGCCTCGAACAGCACGCTCGGCTCGTACGCGCGCCCGGCGCGGATCACCCAGTCGATCCGGCTCAGATCCGAAATCCGCTCCGCGGGCCGGCCATCGACGATCACGATGTCCGCCACCTTGCCCGGCGCGATGCTGCCGTAGAGCGCATCGTCCTTCATCACGCGCGCCGAGATGATCGTCGCCATCTGGAGCACCTGCGCCGCGGGGATGCCGGCGCGCTCGTAGATGCCGAGCTCCTCGAGGTACGTGGAGCCCGACGAGTTGTCCGTGCCCGGAACGAGAGTCACGCCGGCCTCGTGCAGCCGCTTGATCAGCCGCAGATACGCCGCGTTCCCGCGCACAGCGGCGGCCGCATTGGATCCCGTCGTGTCGCGCAGCCACAGATTGAACGTGCCGTCGACGACGGTGCCGCGCGTGCGCAGCACGTCGATCATCGCCGTCATCTCCGGCGAGTCGACGTCGATGTTCGCCGCCACCGCGCCCGCGACGGCGGAGTACGGGCGCATCGTCGGGAGGTACAGCGAGTCGGGATAGTGCGTCGAGAACAGGAACGCGGCGTGGTTGATCTCGTCGAAGCCGAGCGCGACGGCCGCCGCGACGCTGAGGCCGCGCGGCACGTGCCCACTCAGCCGCATCCCGCGCTCGTGCGTCTCCTCGGCGATCACCGGCACGAGATCGGGGTGCACCAGGTTGTACAGCTTGATCTGCCTGTAGCCGAGCGAGTCGTAGCGCGCGACCCACGCGCGCGCCTCATCCTCCGTGCGGGCGAGCGCCTCGCTCGGCCCTGCCCAGGCGCCGGGTCCCTCGATGAATCCGCCGAGCACGGCGCGCGGCGCGAGAATCTCCCCGCGATCGGCGCGGTCGCGGTGCGAGACCGCGACGTCGAGGTCGGCGGCGAGATCGCGAACGGTGGTGATGCCGCGCGCGAGCTGCGAGACGCTGCCGCTGGTCTGGCTCGTGAGCTGGAAGTGGCCGTGCATGTCCCACAGACCGGGCACAATCGTCTTGCCCGTCGCATCGATCGTCGCCGCGCCGGCGGGGGCGCGCACCGAGTCGGCGGGGCCGACGGCGACGATGCGGCCGTCGCGAACTACGACGCTCATCCGCGGACGCACGATGCCGCGCTCCGAGTCGAAGAGATCGCCGTTCCGGATGATGAACGTCCCCTGCCGGGCGGGCGGCACGCTCGCCGCCAGTGTTTCGCCGAGCCGGTTGCGATAGGCCGTCTCGATCACGCGCATCGCGGGGAGCGCATCGATCGCATCCGGGTGCACCGTGATGAACCACGCGACGTTGCTCGCGACCAACTCGCCGCGATCATCGATCCAGACGCCGCTGGGCGTGTTCCCGGTTCCATGCACCATCGCGAGACGCACGCGGCGCGGACCGCCGCGGAGCGCGAGGGTCGTGTCGGCCACGATTTCCACGCGGGCGGTGCCATTCGGCAGGAGCGGCGCCGATCGCTGCGGCTGCTGCAGCAGATGCGACGCGAGGAGCGCGGCGTCGAACGCGGTGCCGTTGCCCAGGCGGTAGAACCCGCCGCGCGGCATCGATGCCGCGCCGCCGTTGCCGCGTCCGGTCCAGCGCACCGAGTCGCCGACGATCTCGAAGCGGTCGGCGGGCCCGTTGGGCGCGCCCTGGATCGAGAGCGCCTGCGCTTCCCCCGAGAGCACCCGGCCGTCGGCGGCGAGCCGATAACTGCTCGTCACCCAGCGACCGCGGTTGCGATCGATGTGCCCGTAGCGAACGGCGACCGATCCGCCATCGCGCACGACGACCATCTCGCCGGCGGGGCGTCCGTGGTTGAGCACCAGGTAGGTGGTCGTATCGGGCGCGGCGGCGAGGGTGGAGGCGGCGAGAACGGGGAGGAAAATCGAGAGCATCGCGGGACCTGGGGGCTCGGGCGGGTCGATGTTCGGTCGGCACGCACAATGTGCCGCGCCAGCGGGAGAGGGACAAGTCGCGCCGACGGGGAGGGGACTGGATGATACATATGAAGTCGTTTCCCACCATATCGCCCGGGCGTCCTTGACCTATACCCTCAGTCGAGGCCGCCAGAATGCGCTCCACGCTCGTCACTCTCTTCGCCGGACTGACGCTCG
>CAYLPM010000476.1:0-3954 GCA_964385525.1 uncultured Gemmatimonadaceae bacterium | reverse complement strand
CTCCTTGTCGGCGAAGTAGTAGTACATGAGGGCGGCGTTGACGCCGGCTTCGGCACCGATCTGCTTGATGGTGGTACCGGCGAAGCCTCGTCGTGCGAAGAGGCGTTCGGCGGCGTCGAGGATCGACGTTCGGGAGTCGGGATCGATCGGCACGTCTCTTGATTAATCGTTTAATTAAGCGCCGTCAAGCAGAGACCGGCTCGCAGTGCGGACCGCGCACCCCGCCGCCGGGCGCCGGCCACCCCACTGCGAGCCACGACCTCCCCGTCACTTCACGAGCGTCGCCTCCAGATCGACCTTGACGTTCCCTTTCAGCGCCCCGGACACCGGGCAGTTCTCCTTCGCCCCTTCGGCCATCTTCCGAAAATCGGCTTCGCTCACCTTCGGCACGGCGGCACGCGTCGAGAGCTTCATGGTCGAGATCTTCCACCCCTCGCCCGCTTTCTCCACCGTGCACGCGGCCGTCGTCTCCACGTACGTCGGCGGCGTGCCCGCTCGATCGAGGGCGACGCTGAGCGCCATGCTGTAGCAGGCCGCATGCGCGGCGGCGAGCAGTTCCTCCGGGTTCGATCCCTTCTCACTCTCGAACCGCGAGCCGACGGTGTACGGACCAGCGATGCTGCCCGTCTCGCCCTCGAAGCGTCCCTTTCCGCCCTTGATCCCACCTTCCCATCTCGCAGTCGCCTTCCGCGTCGGCATCGTCGTCCTCCTCGGGTGTGGTTCTGACCGGCGCGCGGCCGCGGCACCGGTGCTGGTCTCGAGCACGAAGTCTCGCGCAGGCCGTACGTGCGTGCCGCGTCGGGGCATGTTCCAGCGACCGCCGCGTCGACCGTGCGGCAGCTGCGCACGTCGACACGCGGGCTTCGCATGCCGAGCTCACCATGCACGTCGGCTCCGCGTACACGAATGCGGCCGCAGCACGGATCGTTCCGCCCGATCGACGCGCTTGACGACGTCGCCGGCCGCGTGTTTCATCCGCAGATGACCGACGCAACGGAACCGCACGGGCTGCCGCCGGCAATCGACCGCGTGCTGCGCTACTTTCGGGGCCTGAGCCGAGAGGAGCGCATGCAGGCGCTCGTCTCGTACTCGCGGAAGCTGGAGCCGCTTCCCGACCGGTTCAAGGAGCTGCCCCGCGATGCGTTCACCGTGCCCGAATGCCAGACGCGCGTGGACATCTTCCCCGAGTATCACGACGGCAGGATGCAGTACTTCGCCGATCTGGACGCGCGGCGCTCGCCCACGATCGCTGCCGTCCTCGCGATTCTCTTCTCGGCGGTGAACGGTGAGCCACCGGCCACGACGCTCGCGATCCCATCGGACATCGTTCGACAGCTCATGGAGCACATCGGACTCGGTGCGCGGGAGACGGGGCTCAACGCGATCGTGACGCGGCTCAAGCGGCACGCGGCCGAAGTCGAGCGAACGGGCTCGGCGGCGTAGCGCGACGCCACGGCATCACGCGATGTACGCCGCACCGATCGCGGACGGCGCGCCGTCTGAACCGGGGATTCCCTTCATCGGCGTCGCGGTGCATTTCTAGCGTGGCGGAGAGCAGACCATCACCCGGAGACTCCATGGCGCCACTCACGATCACCGTGAAGAAGAACGGACCCTATCTCATCATGGGAACCGACTCGGTGCAGCTCGTCGACCATGAGGGCAACCCCATCCCCATTCCCCAGGAGAAGAAGAACGTCGCGCTCTGCCGCTGCGGCGGCTCGGTGACCAAACCGTTCTGCGATGGCACGCACAGCCGGATCGGATTTCGCGGCGCCGAGGAGGCGCGACGGGTGTTCGATCAGCAGCACGAGGCGTGACCAGGCGCGTGGCAGTCGCGGGGTCGGGGTCGGGGTCGGGGTCGGGGTCGAGGCCGGGATCGGGGCCGGGGTCGGAATCGGGATCCGGGCCGGCGAACGACTCGCGCGTGCCGGAGAGCGAGGAAGCGCTCGAGGAGCGACTGTCACGGCCAACGGCCGGAGTACTCGCGGCGCTCGAGCGACAGCCGGGCGACATCATCGTGCTCGGCGCCGCGGGCAAGATGGGCCCATCGCTCGCGCGCATGGCGCGTCGCGCGGTGGGCGATCTAGGCCGATCGGATCGCGTGATCGCGGCGTCACGCTTTTCCGATCCCTCGGTCGAGTCCGCGCTGAGCGCGCATGGCGTCGAGACGGTGAAGTGCGACCTCGGGAACCGCGCCGACGTGATGGCGCTGCCCGATGTGCCCAACATCGTCTACATGGCGGGCCAGAAGTTCGGCACGTCCATCGATCCGTCCGCGACGTGGGCCGCGAACGTGCTCGTCCCGGCACTCGCGGCGGAGCGGTACGCGCATTCACGGATCGTGGCCTTCTCGACGGGCAACGTGTATCCGTTCGTGCGGCGCGGGAGCGGCGGCGCCCGCGAGGGCGATCCGCCCGTCCCGGTCGGCGAGTATGCCTTGTCGTGTCTCGGCCGGGAGCGCATCTTCGAGCACTTCTCGCGAGAGCGGGGGACGGCCGTCGCCATCGTGCGACTCAACTACGCGGTGGATCTTCGCTATGGTGTGCTGGTCGATCTCGCGCAGCGCGTCCGCGATGGCGACGCCATCGACCTGGCGATGGGGAGCGTCAACGTGATCTGGCAGGGCGACGCGAACGCGCAGGCGCTGTGCTGTCTCGCCCACGCGGCGTCGCCGCCTTTCGTCATCAACGTCACGGGACCGGAGACACTCTCGATCCGCGAGGTCGCGGCGCGATTCGGCGCGCTGCTCGGCCGCACGCCGGTGCTCGAGGGCACGGAGGCGGAGAATGCGCTCCTGAGCGACGCGTCGCGCGCGCGTGAGTTGTTCGGCCCACCGACCGTTCCCGCCGACGTGCTGATCGAGTGGGTGGGCGAGTGGATCGCGCGCGACGGGCGTACGCTCGCCAGGCCGACCAGGTTCGAGGTGCGCGATGGCCGCTTCTGAGCGCCTGCGCGCGCACCTGCTCGCCGGGCAGGTGATTCCCGCGCATCCGCTCGCGCTGGACGAGCGGCGAACGCTGGACGAGCGGCATCAGCGCGCATTGACCCGCTACTACGTGGACGCCGGCGCCGGGGGATTGGCGGTCGGCGTGCACACGACGCAGTTCCGGATCCGGCAGCCGCAGCACGATCTGTATCGGCCCGTGCTGGAGCTCGCGACGGAGGCGGTGCGCGAGAAACTCGAGAGCGCTCCGCGCCCGTTCGCGATGGTGGCGGGACTGGTCGGTGACACGGTGCACGCGGTCCGCGAAGCGGAGCTCGCGCGGTCGCTCGGCTACGACGCAGGGCTGCTCAGTCTCGGTGCCTGGCGTGATGCGACGGACGACGCCGTGCTCGCACACTGCCGAGCGGTCGCGGACACGATTCCGCTCTTCGGCTTCTATCTCCAGCCCGCGGTGGGCGGACGCGAGCTGAGCTTCCGGTTCTGGAGCGGCTTCGCCCAGATTCCCGATGTCGTGGCGATCAAGATCGCGCCGTTCGACCGCTATCGCACGATCGATGTCGTGCGCGCGCTGGCCGAGGCTGGGCGCGAGGATGTCGCGCTGTACACGGGGAACGACGACAGCATCATCGTGGACCTGTTGACGCCCTTCCCGGTCCAGGTGAAGGGTCGTGCAGGCGAGCGACGGATGGCCGGCGGACTCCTCGGCCAGTGGGCGGTATGGACGAGGCGCGCGGTCGAGCTGCTGGAGGAGATTCGCGCGCTGCGCGGCTCGGGCGTGGCGGGGGAAGAGGTGCGACAGGCGCGCGCGGGGACCTCGGACGAGTGGCTGCGCCGTGCCGCCGCGCTGACCGATGCGAACGCGGCGATCTTCGACGCGGCGCACGGGTTCGCGGGGTGCATTCCGGGGATACACGAGGTCCTGCGCCGACAGGGGTTGCTGCGCGGCATCTGGTGTCTCGATCCGGCGGAGACGCTCTCGCCGGGTCAGCGCGAGGAGATCGATCGCG
>CAYLPM010000475.1:0-2887 GCA_964385525.1 uncultured Gemmatimonadaceae bacterium | reverse complement strand
GTGGTGCTTCAGGCGGAACAGGATCGCGGACTGGCGATGATCCGGTCGCTGGCGCCCGAGCAGCAGACGAAGGCGATCATCGAGGTGTCGAAGACGGGGAACAACAACGTCTCGGAAGCGTTCCGCGACAACGTGGTGCTCGACTACGCCGGCATTCGCGCCACGGAGCTGACGGGTGCGCAGCGCGCCCAGCTCGTGGAGCTGATCGGTGAGTTCGTGGGCCATCTCCGCGAGGGGCATGCGGAGGTCCGGATGGAGGAGGTCCGGCGTCACCTCGAGGACACGTGGTTCGCGTGGATCGGCGGGACGGACCCCGGGAGTGTCTTCTACTTCCGCATCCAGAGCCCGGTGATCCTGATCGAATTCGACCATCAGCGCCCAGTGGCGATGCGCGACCTCGAGCGCGGCGTGCCGACGCGGCAGCACATCCACTCGGTGGTCCGCACGCCGAACGGAAACGACTACGGCAAGGACCTGTTGCGGGAACACCATCAGCGCCATCCGCACCCGCATCGGCATTGAGGCGGGCGGGTCGTGGCGCCCCGGGGAGAGCCGATCGGGGGGGCTTGTGGACGGCATAGGTACTTGGTAATATATATGCCATGAAGCGCACGACTGTCTTTCTCGACGATGGTCTGCTCGCCCGCGCCAGGCGCCATGCGCGGCGCGAAGGCGTGAGCTTCGCCACGGTCGTGCGCGAGGCGCTGGCGGCGTATCTCGCGACGCCGCGAGGCGACGCCTCGCTGCCGTCGATCGCCGGGCGCTTCTCGAGCGGCTCGGACGACACGGCCGAGAGGGCGGACGAGCTGCTCTGGCGCGATCCGCACGCGTGACGATCGTCGCCGACACCGGCGCCCTGTATGCCCTCGCCGATGCCGATGACCGATGGCACCAGCGCGTCGTGGAGTGGTGGCGGGGCAACGTCGTCCCCATCCTCGTACCGGTCACCGTCCTCCCTGAAGTGACGTACCTGCTCGCCACTCGGATCGGCCCCGCCGCCGAGGAGGCGTTCGTTCGCGCGGTCGCCGACGGCGAGCTCATCACCGAACCCCTGGAGCAGGAAGACGTGGTACGCGCCGCGGATCTCCTGCGCCAGTACGCGGACCTGCCGCTCGGATTCGTCGATGCGACCGTCGCGGCGATGGCCGAGCGGCTCGGTTCGCGCACCCTGCTGACGACGGATCGGCGGCATTTCAGCGTCGTGCGGCCGAAGAGCGCGCGGACATACGCGCTGGTGCCGTGAGCGGCTCGTGCGCGACCGTCGTGCCGACGGTGGCGGCGCCGCGGCCATGACCGACGTCGCGCCCGCCGACGATCCGGAGTCAAACCTCGAGCTCGACGCCGGGGCGATGCGCCGGATCGGTCGCCTGGTCACCGACCTCGTCGTCGAGCACATCGCGACGCTCCGCGAGCAGCCGGCCCAGCATACGCTCGATCGGAAGGAAGCCGAGCGGCTCATCGCGTCGCCGCCGCCGGAGCATGGGCGGGAGTTCGGTGAGCTGCTCGCCGTCCTCGAGGAGCGGGTGCTTCCCTATCACGCTCGCGAGCCGCATCCGCACTTCATGGGTTTCATCCCGAGCTCGCCCACCTTTCCCGCGATCGCGGGCGACTGGCTGGCGACGGGGTACAACTTCTTCGCCGGCGTGTGGTCGGTCGCGTCGGGGCCCAATCAGCTCGAGCTCGTGGTGCTCGACTGGTTCCGGCAGTGGCTCGGGATGCCGGACGGAACGAGTGGACTGATGACCTCGGGCGGCTCGGCGGCGACGCTGACGGCGGTCGTCGCGGCGCGGCACGCGGCGGATCCGGAAGGCGGGCGGATCGGAATGCTCACGGTGTACACGTCGGAGCAGGCGCATTCTTCCGTGATGCGTGCCGCGTGGATCGCGGGTGTGCCGCGCGCTAACGTGCGCGCGATCGACACCGATGACGGGTTTCGGATGCAGGTCGGCGCGCTGCGGACGGCGATCGCGGCCGATCGCGCGGCGGGGCTCGTGCCGTTTCTCGTCGCGGCGAGCGCCGGGACGACCAATACGGGCGCGATCGATCCGCTGGATGCGATCGCGGAACTGTGTGCGCGCGAGCGGCTGTGGATGCACGTCGATGCGGCGTACGCCGGCTTCGCCGCGCTCCTCCCTGACGTCCGCGAACGGTTGCGCGGAATCGAGCGCGCGGACTCGGTCACGCTCGATCCGCACAAGTGGCTGTTCGTCCCGTTCGAGTGTGGCTCGCTGCTCGCGCGCGACCCGCGCACGCTGGCGGCCGCGTTCAGCGTGCACCCCGAGTATCTCACCGATGTCCGCGCGAAGACGCACGAGGTGAACTTCGCCGACTTCGGCGAGCAGCTCACGCGGTCGGCGCACGCGCTCAAGGTCTGGCTGTCGGTGGGGCACTTCGGAGTCTCGGGCATTCGCGAGGCGCTCGCGCGCGGCATCCGGCGGGCGGAGTACGCCGAGGCGCTGCTGCGGGCGCGAAGCGATTTCGAGATCCTCTCGCCGGCGCAGCTCGGCGTCGTGTGCTTCCGAGCCCGGCCGCCGGGGGTAGTCGATCCGGCTGAGATCGATGCGCTCAACGAGGGGATCAATGCGCGAGTGAATGCGACGCGGCGGTTTCTGATCTCCTCGACGAAGTTGCGGGGGAGATTCTCCCTCCGATTGTGCACGCAGGTGCACCGGATGAGGCTCGCGGACATCGACGAGGTGATCGGGGTCATCGTCGAGGCCATGGCGGCGGAGCGGGAGTGAAGGAGGGTTCCGGGAGGCAGAAGGGGGATCCAAGCTGCGAGCTTTGCAGCCTGCCAGCCTTGCCAGCTCACCAGCAGGAACGCTGACCGTCTCGCCAGCTCTCGTCCCGGCCGCCCTCGTCCCGGCCGCCCTCGTCCCGCCAGCTC
>CAYLPM010000474.1:0-12160 GCA_964385525.1 uncultured Gemmatimonadaceae bacterium | reverse complement strand
ACGACGGTGCCGCGGTTCGTCGGCTCCTCAGTCCTTTCCGTCCTCGAGGAACCGCTCCCGCACGAACCCCACCGTGTCGAGCAGCGTGTCGTACGGATCGCGGGGTGCGAACCCGAGCGCGTGCCGGGCCTTTTCCGAGTCGAAGTACCAGAAGTGGCTCGCGATGTCGAGCTCGGCAGGCTCCACCTCGGGCGCTCCCGACCATCGCTTGCGCATCTCCGAGAGGAGGCGCACGCCGGCGGGGGCGAGCGCTGTCGGCAGCGGCAGGCGCGGCGACGGCACCTTCGTCATTCGCCCGAGTCGTTCGAAGAGCTCGCGGAAACTCCAGTTGGCGGCACCGAGCAGGTAGCGCTCGCCGTGGACGCCGTGTCGCATCGCGGCGCGGCAGGCGAGCGCGACGTCCCGAACATCGACGAAGCTCAGCCCTCCCGGCGGGACGATGGGAATCTTCCGCTCGAGGAAGTCCAGGATCACGCGGGTCGAGGACAGCCGTTCGTCGCCGGGACCGAGGAGCAGACTCGGATTCAGGATCACGAGCCGGCGACCGTCGCCGTGGAAGTGCTCGAGCGCGCTGCTCTCCTGATAGAGCTTGCTCGCGTAGTAGGGCCAGCGCAGCACGATGTCGAGTGGCTGCGGTGAATCCTCCGTCGCGACCGCGCTGGCGTCGCTCGACACGGCGATCGTCCCGCTCGTCGAGACGAGCACGATCGTGCGCACGCCCGCGTCACGTGCCGCGTCACACAGCCGACGCGTGCCCTCCACGTGAACTTCGTACATCTCGCGCGCGTGATCCCCGGCGCGGGAGACGAGTCCGGCGAGGTGATGGATCTCCGCGACGCCGTCCACCGCGCGCGCGATCGCATCCGGATCGGTGACGCTCCCCGTCACCACCTCCACCTCCGGCAGCTCGCCCAGCCACTCCGGCTCGCTCCGCGCAAGCACCCGCACATCCGCATCGCCGGCACCAGCGAGCTGCCGCACGAGATGCGCCCCGAGAAACCCCGTGCCGCCGGTCACGAGCACCGTACCGGACTTCCCACGCTGCCGTCCGCGGCCGCGAGTCGAACGGTCCGGGCTCAATCGCCGACCGACTCCGCGGGGCCGAGCTCGCGCTCGACGTTCTCGTCCTCGCTGTCGGGCTCCGCCGCCGTCGCCGCATCCCAACGGCGGCGAAACGCCGTGAGGTCGAACGGCTCGCTGGTGCGGTCGCGCAACGCCACAACATCGTGGCGCAGCCGCGCCGTCACGAGCCGGTTCGCCGCCGACGCCGGCATCCCGGCGGTCATGCGCTCGATCTCCTCGATCGGGATGAAGCGCCCGATGCGTACGCCGACGTGCCGCGCCCGGAGCATCGCCGAGCCTTTCGGCAGCGCGTCGTGGGTCCCCTCGATGTAGACCGGGAGAATCCCTACCCGCGCCGCGAGCGCGAGATACCCCACGGACGGCTTGAAGTCGAGCATCTGGCCGGTGGGCGTGCGCGTCCCCTCCGGAAAGATCAGGACGTTGTAGCCGTGCTGGAGCAGATCGAGCACCGACCGCAGCGACTGGCGCATCGAGCCGCTGCGCTCGAGCGGAACGAGGTTGGTGAAGTTCTCGACGTACGCGCGCTTGTACTTGTTGTCGAAGAAGTAGTCCGCGGCCGCCACGGCCACGAGCTCCTTGCCCTGCTCGCCGAGCGCCATCTTCGCCAGCCCCATGTCGAGGTGCGAAGCATGATTCGCGGCGAGAATGAAGTTCGTGTGTACCGGGACGTGCTCGCGCCCCTCGTACGTCGTGTGCAGCACGCCGCCGTAGAAGACCTTCTGGAGCGCGCCGAAGCCGAGCCGGCCCGCGGCGCCGACCAGCGCGGGGATGTGAATCTCGCCGTCGGCGCGGGCCGGCTCGCGCACGTCCCGTCGGGTTCCTCTCGCCGGAGCCGGCGTCGCACCCGCCTTTCGAACCATCTGCCCGAGCTGTCGCACATCGTCCACGAGCACCAGCTCGTTGCTGGTGAGCGAAACGCCCGTCCGCTCCTCGATCGCGATCGCCAGCTCGACGAACATCAGGCTGTCGAAGCCGAGCGCCGCGAGCTTCGACCCCGGCGCCACCTCGTCGCGCTGCCGGTGCGCGACGGTCGCGACGATGTCGAGCAGCCACGAGACGTCATCCGCCGCCGCGCGGTCGCTCCCCCGGGCCGACACGGCGCTGGCCGCCGCCCGCCGTTCGCTCTCGCGCAGCATGGTCGCGAGATCCTTCCGCTTCACCTTGCGCGTCGCCGTACGCGGCAGGGTCTCGTCGGAGAGGTGGAGCAGCTTGATGCGCTTGTGATGCGGCAGTCGTGCCGCCACTTCGCGCAGGTGGGTCTCGACCAGGCGCCGCACCTGATCGCGCCCCAGCGTGGGATCGTACTCGTAATCCGGGACGACGACCGCCGCGACCTTTTCGCTCGCGCCCCCGCCCTCCGTCACGCCGAGGACGCACATCTCCTTGATGAAGGAGGAGCCGGCGTAGAGCTCCTCGAGCTCGTCCGGGTACACGTTGCGCCCATCGGCGTCGACGATGATCTCCTTCGACCGGCCGACGAGGTGGAGATTGCCCTTCTCGTCCAGCCGGCCAAGGTCGCCGGTGCGCAGCCATCCGTCGATGATCGTGTCCTGCGTCGCGTCTTCGTTCCGGAAGTAGCCGGACATGATGTTGCCGCCACGCGCAATGACCTCGCCGACGCCGCTGGCATCGGGGTCGGCGATGCGCAGCTCGACGCCCGGCACCGCCGTGCCGACCCCCTTGGCCTCGTGCTTGTTCTGCGGCCGCGTGACGGTGAGCACGGGCGACGCCTCCGTCAGCCCGTAGCCTTCGAGCAAAGTGAAACCGAGGCGATGAAGGTCGCGCTTCACCTCCTCGCGCAGGGGCGCACCGCCGCTGATGAGCAGTCGAAGTCGGTTGCCGAGCTCGTTGTGCACCGGCGCGAAGAGCGTCGGTCCGAGGTTGAGCGGCGTGCGGTCCCGCACCCAGGTGTTGATGATGCCGAGCACGGCCGCGAGATCCTCCACCCAGCGCCCGCGCTCGGAAATCTTGTCCGTGATGCGGCGGTGCAACGATTCCCACACGGCCGGGACGCCGACCATCGCCGTGACGTGGCTCTCAGTGAATGCGCGCAGCAGCTCGTCGCGGTTCACCTCCTTCAGGTAGGTGATCCGCGCGCCGTGCGTGAGCGGCATCAGGAAGCCGGCGGAGAACTCGAACGTGTGATGGAGCGGCAGCACCGAGAGCACGCCATCGCGCGGTCCGAGCGGGAACACCGAGGTGAGCATGGAGACCATGCTCGTCAGATTCCGGTGCGTGAGGACCACGCCCTTGGGCTCGCCCGTCGTTCCAGAGGTGAACAGGATCGACGCCGGCGTGTGTCCCGGGATGCGGGCCGGCAGCAGCGCCGCCCGCTCGCGCTCGACCGCCTCGCTCTCGATCGCGAACAGGTCGGAAAAGCGCCAGATGCGGACGTGCTCGCGCTCGACCTCGCGCAGGCGCGCGCACAGCGCCGCGTGCTGAGCCGCCAATTCGTCGCTCAGCACGATCGCCATCGCATCCGCGGCGCTGACGAGCCGGACCAGATCCTCCGTCGTGCTCTCCGGATCCACGGGCACGCACGTGGCTCCCGCCTTGAGCACGCCGAAGTAGGCGATCCCCCACCCCGGTGCGTTCTTCGCCGCGAGCAGCACGCGTTCACCCGGGGCCACCTCGTTGGCGGCAAGGAAGCCGGCCGCGCGTGTCGCGACCTCCTGGAGGTCGCCGTACGTGTACTTCTCCGTCACGCCGTCGCGGTCCATGCGCATCGCGAGTCGCGTCGCGTGCCGCTTGGTCGCCGCGTCGAACAGCTCGATGAGGTCCTTGTAGGTGTAGACGCGCCGCGGCCGCTCGGCGAGCTCCTCCTCGAGCTGCGGCAGCACCCACGCCTCGAGGCCGGGCATGTGCACGTCCAGCCAGTAGTGATACCAGTCGAGCGTCTCCGGCTCCCAGATGAGGAGTCCCCGCTCCTCCGCCGGAATGCGCGCGAATAGTCGCCGCACGTGCTCGGCGCTCAGAACATAGGCGTTCTCCACCGTGAATGGGTGGAACATCTCGACCACCGCATTGGCCTCGCGCGTGACCTCCTCGACGCGATCGGCCTGCGTCCTGGCCATGTCCGCCACGCGGCCGATCCGCCCGTCGCCGAGCTGCGGGCGCAGCCGCTCGAGGAACCCGGCCACCCGCTTCGAAGTGGCGTTGAGCAACGGCAGCGAGGTCCGCTGATAGCGCTCCGGCGTGACCGTGCGGGCCTCCATCATGGCCGAGATCGCGTTCACCAGCCTCGACCCGGTGGTCCGGTCGGCCATCTTGCGCCGCTTGTGCAGCCCCGTGAGCTCCACGACGCGCCTGATCGGGAACGGACGCACATCGCTCGTCGCCGCCTGATAGACGAGCTCCGGGACGCCGGCGCATGCTTCCGCCGTCACGGCGAGCAGCACGGAAGCGACCGAATCCACGGGCGTGATGTCCAGGCGCAGGTCGTCCTTCGCGGGGAACTGCGTGTGGCCGTTGAGCGACATCAGGATGAGCGGCGCGGTCGTCGTCATCCCCTCGTTCCACCCCGCGAACGGATAGTACTGCGCCGACTCCACGATGCTCGGCCGAACGATCGTCCGGATGATCCCCGTCTCCGCCGCGAGCAGCTGCTCGGCGAGGCTCTTCGTGTAGGTGTAGATGTTGGGCCACCCCCAGAAGAGCGCCCGCTGGATCCCGAGCTCCGTCAGCCGCGACCGCATCCACGACTTCCGCTCCCGCTGGATTGCCGAGGCGAGGGCGGACGGATCGTCCACGTCGCGGCCCTCCTCGGCCAGCCGCTCGCGCGCGAGCTGGGTGATCCGCGCCAGCGTCAAGTGGTCGTTCGCCTCCTCGCGCACGCGCGCCGAGAGGGCCTCGCAGTCGGCGACCTCTTTCTCCGGATCGAACGACACGCCGAGCATCTCGGCCTTCTTCGGAAAGAAGCCGAACACCGGCTCATCCTCGAAGATCGTCCCCGACCGGTTGCCGGCGACGAAGCAGGTCGATGTGTGCACCAGCGCCGGCCGCCGCATCCGTTTCGCGAACGCGATCAGGTTGCGCGTGCCAGTGACGTTCGTACGCAGCGCGGTATCCAGCGCGGGATTGAACGTCACCTTGCCGGCACTGTTGAGGATCACGTCGATGTCGGACGCGACCTGCTGCGCCTGGTCCTCCGGCAGCCCGAGGTTGGCATCGCCGATGTCGCCGCCGACGACCTGCACCTTGTCCCGGACGAAATCCGCGAACGCATCGCCATGGCGCTCGCGAAGCGGATCGAACGGCGGTGCCGACACGATGCTCGACCAGAACCGGTTCTCGGATTCCCTGGCGTTCGGCGCGCGCACCATGCAGTAGATGCGGCCGATGTCGGGGAACCGGTGCAGCAGCAGGCTGAGCGTGACCTTCCCCAGGAAGCCGGTGCCGCCGAGGAGGAAGATTCGCCGCCCCGCGTAGATCTCCGTCGGGGAGAGGTTCGCGGCCGGGAGCGAGCGGGAGGGTGAGGCGCGATCCGGCGTCATGTCAGCGCACGTCCGCGATGAAGATCATCGGCTGCCGCAGCATCGTGATCTGCGCCGTCCGCCCCGCCGTGGTGCGCGCCATCGAGATCGCGTCCGCCAGCGTCGGCGCCCGCTCCCAGCCGAGCATGGCGGGCACGTGCGTGTTCTCCGCCCCGGCTGCGATCACGCGGCCCACGTGCTGCCGGCCGTTCTCGCCCCAGTACCACATGAAGAACGGGTGCGCGCCATGGTAGGCCTTCCCGCGACGGTACATCTGCACGTAGGCGGGGTTGGCCGCGAACTCCTCCTCGTACTTCTCGCGAAGGGTGACCGCATCGCGCGTCTCCGGGAGCAGGCGGTGGAAGAATTCGACGTAGCTCGGGTGAACCTCGTGGTCGAAATCGTCGTAGCAGGGGTGATGCAGGATCAGGACCCCGCCCTGCCGCAGCAACGGAGTCCCACGGTACATGTTGTGGATGTACCCGAGCCCCATCACCTGCAACAGCAGCGGGTTGAGGATCGAGTTGACGTTGTACGGCGAGATGTGGGGCACCCCTGTGATCAGGATGTCGGCCTGGCCATCCACCTCCACCGTATACTGGTCCCAGTTCCGCTCGAGGATCGCGCGGTGTACCGCCTCGGTCTTCCCCGCGTAGCAGGCGATCATCTCGTACGACGCCGGAATCCCGTGCATGATCTGCCGCTTCGCGCCGCGCGGCATCTGCGCCATCGCGGCGCGCGTCGCCTCCATCTTCATCCGGTCGAACGCCGTGAACTCGTCCTCGTTCTTCGTGATCCACGCCATCTGTCCGCTGTAGATGCGGTTGTTCAGGGCAGTCTCGATGTGGAACACGTTGAGCTGCTGATCCACCAGCTTCCCGAGCCGCTCGACCTTGTGGTTCAGCTTCGAGCGCGCCGGATCCATGTAGCTGTCCGACTCGCGGATGGTCTGCGGCTCGTGGTGGGCGCGCAGCGACCGATAGTCGCACAGCCCGACGGCGACCGACTTGTGGCCGCCATCCATCGGCACGAGGTTGATGTTGACGTAGATCAGCAGGTCGCTCTCGGCCGCGCGGCGGTTGATGCGCAGCGGCTCCCCGTGCCGCGTCTCGCCGAGCGACATCATCCCCTCGGGGCACTCGGCGTCGTGGTTGTAGTAGCGGTCCGGGTAGAAGTCCTCGTACACCTTCGCGCCGACCATCCGCTTCATCTCGCCCGGCGTCATCCGACGGTGCAGGCTGTTGGCGATGATGATGTGGACGTCGTCGACCCCGTTCGCCGCCATCATCTCGACCAGTACCTCGATGACCGTCTGCCGCACGTCCGGCGTCTGCATGGGCGGGAGCGGCAGGCTGATGTCGTCGACCGCGATCGTCACCCGCATCCCCGGCGAGAGCTGCGTGTACAGCGGGTCCGCCTCCAGCGGGTGATTGAGCGCGTACCGCACCGCCGCCTCCCGGTTGGGGAGCCCGCGGATCGGCGCCTTGGGGTAGATCACGCGTGTCCCGATCGGGAGATCCTCGAGCACGAGATCCTCCCCCGACGTGATCAGGCGGGGTGCGCTGTCACTGTCGATGTGGACGACGGAGTCGTTCTGGAGGCGGCGAAGAGGGATCGGCATCTAGTGGCGGCTGGTCGGACGTCGGTTCGGGTTCTGGTCCAGGAAAGCCAATGAACCGCGGAGGTCGCGGAGGAGAAGTCGATGCTCCGTCCGCATCATCCGCGTCCTCCGCAGTTCAGGTCGTCCGCCGTTCGAGCGGTCGAGATGCCCGGGTCCTCGCATCGAGTCTCCGGATCATGTCAGGGACAGGATCGGCCAACCATGCTGCTCGGCGGTC
The DNA here is from genome assembly GCA_964385525.1 of uncultured Gemmatimonadaceae bacterium. Taxonomy (GTDB): domain Bacteria; phylum Gemmatimonadota; class Gemmatimonadetes; order Gemmatimonadales; family Gemmatimonadaceae; genus DATKCV01. The sequence goes on along the minus strand of CAYLPM010000474.1, from coordinate 4,767 downwards.
TGACGCAGGCGAAAATCGGGGTTGCAGGCGGCCGGATGACCGACTACCGAGAGCATCGGGAGGTCGCTCATGCTGTCCGTGTAGGCATACGAGGCGTTGAGATCGATGCCCTCGCGCGTCGCGAAGTCGCGCATCCACTGCGCCTTGCTCGCCGTCGCGATCACCGGCGGCAGCACTCGGCCGGTGGCGACGCCATCCACGAACTCCAGCCGGTTGGCGACCCAGTCGTCGATCCCGAGATGCTGCATCAGCGGCTGCACGGACAGGTCGAGCGCGCCGGTGATGATCACCTGGCGCAACCCCCGCTGCCGCGAGTCGGTGAGGAGATCGAGCGTACCCGGGAGAATCGCCGGACGCAACACGTCCTCGAACAGCCCCTCGGAGAAGAAGCGCAGCCGATCCTCCGTCTGGCCGGAATACATCCGGAAGAACATGTCGTTGAACGTGCGGCGATCGTAGAAGTTCGCCGCCGCGAACACCGGGATCCCCGCGACGACGGCCGCGGTCTTCGTGAGCGAGCCGACGATCCCACGCTGACGCTGCGCGTAGAAGAGCAGCGCGTGCACGAGGTTCGTCTTGATGAGCGTCCCCTCGAGGTCGTAGAACGCGGCGGCGCGGGCCGTCACCGGGCGTGCTCCGTCCCGTTCGCCGTCCCCAGCTCATCCCACAGCACAGCCACCGCCCGCATCCCGCGAACGAAATTCTCGTCGCTCATCCACTCGTCGGGCGCGTGAGCGTTCTCACCCGGCAGACCGAAGCCGACGAGGAGTACGGGGGCGCCGAGGATACGCGCGAAGTCGTCCACGACCGGGATCGAGCCACCCTCGCCCGTGATCACCGGCTCGCGCCCGAACGCGGCCGCCAGCGCTCGCCGCGCGGCATCGTAGAGTGGGCCCTCGAGCGCTGCGCGCCACGGACGCCCACCGTGAATCTGCGTGACCGTCACCTTCACGCCCTTCGGCGCGACCGCGCGCACGTGCGCCTCCATCAGCGCGCCGATCTGCTTCGGCTCCTGGTCCGGTACGAGCCGGCAACTCACCTTGGCCATGGCTCGCGCGGGAAGCACCGTCTTCGCCCCCTCGCCCGTGTAGCCGCTCAGCAGACCGTTGACCTCGCAGGTGGGGCGCGTCCACAGTCGTTCGAGAATCGAGTAGCCACGTTCGCCACCGAGCGCCGTCGCGCCGGTCTCGCGCAGGAAATTCGCATCCTCGAACGGAAGGCCGCGAATCTCGTCGCGCACGCCGCGGTCCCATTCCCGAACGCTGTCGTAGAACCCCGGAATCGCGACGCGCCCCTCGGAATCGTGCATCGTCGCGAGAATGCGCGCGAGCGCCATCGCGGGATTCACCACGGCGCCGCCGTAGCTTCCCGAGTGCAGGTCCTGCGCGGGACCCTGCACGTCGATCTGGAAGTAGGCCAGCCCGCGCAGCGACGAGAGGATCGACGGCAGCCCGGGCGCGAACATCGCCGAATCCGAAATCACGACGGCGTCCGCCCGCAGTCGCTTCGCGTGCCGCTCGATGAAGGACGCCAGATGCTCGCTGCCGACCTCCTCCTCGCCTTCCGCGAGAACGATCACGTTCACCGGAAGTGTTCCGCGGACCCGCAGGTGCGCCTCGAGCGCCTTCACGTGCAGAAAGAGCTGTCCCTTGTCGTCCACGGAACCGCGCGCGTAGATGTTGCCATCGCGCAGGGTCGGCTCGAACGGCGGCGACGTCCACAGCTCGAGCGGCTCCGGAGGTTGCACATCGTAGTGACCGTACACGAGCACCGTCGGCGCACCCTCCGGCGCGTTGCGCCACTCGCCGAGCACGACGGGATGCCCCTCGGTCGGATGCACCGCCGCCTCGAGCCCCGCCGAGCGCATGGCGTTCGCGATCCACTCCGCCGCGCGCGCCACGTCCCCGGTGTGCTCGGAGCGGGCGCTCACGCTCGGGATCCGCAGGAACTCGTAGAGCTCCTGGTGGATCCGTGCGTCGTTGTCGGTGAGCCAGGCGTCGAGGTCGGTCGCGACGGCTGCGGTCATGACGTTGGGAATGGGCGAAGAAGGGAGAGGATGGGGACACCAGACGCCCGGCGTCTACATCAGACGCCCGGCGCCTCCATCATATGAGTGGCCCCCCATCGACGAGGGCGGGGCCGCACATCCGGGTGAAGTTTCCCTAGACCGGACGGTATTGGCAAGGGATGAGGGTTACCCGGCGGGTGCGGCAGCTCGGCGATGAAGCGGACTCTACCATGGACGGTTCGGGGGGCGCGACCGGGGGGATCCAAGCCGTGAGCCCACCAGCTGACAGCGCGCCAGCAGTGAGCATGAGCGTCCCGGGTCCGCAGTAGCTTACGGCTGTCAGGCTGGCCAGCTGTCTGCTCATAGCTTGGATTCCGGTTGCCCGACCTCGGACTCCCTTTCCGCCGCCCCACTCCAGCCTCTCCCGAAATGCCGAACAGACTCTCGAGCGAGTCCAGCCCGTACCTCCTCCAACATGCCTCGAACCCCGTGGACTGGTATCCGTGGCGAGAGGAGGCGCTCGCGCGCGCGCGGAGCGAGAACAAGCCGATCCTCCTCAGCATCGGCTACGCGGCGTGCCATTGGTGTCACGTGATGGAGCACGAGTCGTTCGAGGACGAGGAGACGGCCCGCCTCATGAACGAACACTTCGTCAACATCAAGGTCGATCGCGAGGAGCGGCCCGACCTCGATGCGATCTACATGCAGGCCGTCCAGGCCATGACGGGTCACGGGGGCTGGCCAATGACGGTGTTCCTGACCCCCGACGGCGTACCGTTCTACGGCGGCACGTACTATCCGCCGGAGGATCGACACGGGCTGCCGTCGTTCCGTCGCGTGCTTCAATCGCTCGCCGACGTGTGGGACACCCGCCGCGAAGACATCGCGCAGACCGCCGAGCGGATGCGCGCACTGTACGCGGTCTCCACGGAGCCGGTGCGCAGCACCGGGACCCTCGGCACCCCCGTCCTGGATCGGGCGTTCCGCGAGCTCGCTCAGCAGGTCGACATGCGCGCGGGAGGGTTCGGCGGGGCGCCGAAGTTCCCGCAGGCCATGGCACTCGAGTTCCTGCTCGCCTACGGCCATCGCATGGGGGCGGAGCACGCGCTCGACACGGTGGTCAACACGTTTCGCGCGATGGCGCGCGGCGGCATCTACGATCAGATCGGCGGCGGATTCCACCGCTACACGGTCGATGCGAACTGGCTCGTTCCGCACTTCGAGAAGATGCTGTACGACAACGCGCTGCTGGGACGCCTCGCGGTACGGCTGCACCTCGCCACGGGCGACGCCGAAGCGCGGCGTGTGGCCGAAGAAACGGTGCAGTGGGTGGCGCGCGAGATGACATCGCCGGCGGGTGGCTTCTACTCGACGCTGGACGCGGACAGCGAGGGTGAGGAGGGCAGATTCTATCTCTGGGGTGCGGATGAAATGGAGCGCCTCCTCGGAGAGGACGCCCTCATGGTGATGGCCTGGTGGGGCGTCACGAGCGCGGGCAACTTCGAGGGCCGGAACATCCTGCACGTACCGGCCGACGTCGGCGTGGTCGCAACCCGCACCGGGGCGGCAGCCGAGGATGTGCTCAGGGCGGTGTTGCGCGCGAAGCCGATCCTGTACGACCGCCGCGCGGAGCGTGTGTGGCCGGCGCGTGACGAAAAGGTGCTCGCGGGATGGACCGGCTTGATGCTGCGCACGATCGCCGAAGCCGCGCGCGCGTTCGGCGATGCGGATTATCGCGCGCTCGCGCTCCGGAACGGCGAGTTTCTGGCGCGGGAAGTAGTGCACGAGGGCAGAGTGCTGCGCCTGCCGCCGCGCGGCGATCGCCGGCCGGCCGGATTCCTCGAGGACCATGCCGCAGTGGCGCTCGGGTTCCTCGCGCTCTACGAGCTCACGTTCGATCGCGCCTGGCTGGACCTGGCGCAGCGCATCGCCGACGCGACCGTCGAATGGTTCTGGAGCGAGGAGATCGGCGCGTTCTTCGACACGGCGAAGGATCACGAGTCGCTCGTGACGCGACCGCGCGAGGTGACGGACAACGCCGTGCCATCCGGAACGTCGCTCGCGGTGGAGCTGCTGCTTCGCCTCGCCGAGCTGCGGCACGACACCGATGCGCGCCGACGCGCGGTGTGGGTCCTGGAGTCATTGGCGGAGCCGATGACGCGCTATCCGCTGGCCTTCGGGCACCTGCTCACGGCGGCGCAGATGGAGATCGACGGGGCCGTGGAGGTCGCCCTGGTCGGCGATCCCGCCGGTGCCGACTTCCGGGCGCTTGAGCGGGCGGCATCGACTCTTTACGTACCCGCGCTCGTGCTGGCGGGCGGCCCGCCCGAGGCGGCGGACGGGATCGCGTTGCTGGAGCACCGGACGATGCAGGGCGGGCGCGCGACGGCGTACGTGTGCCGGCAGTACGCGTGCGATGCGCCAACGACCGATCCCGAAGTGCTGGCAGAGCAACTGGTGCAGGCGGGGCGGAGTGCGTCACTGGTCCGGTGACTCACGGACTGCTTCGGGCGCGGCGCCGCTGCGCGGCGCTGCGGACGCCCGTTGGCGCGGGCGTGCACGGAGTTGCTCCCGGTGTGGGGGCTGGACTCCGCGTGGCGGGAGGAACGACTGGCACCTCTTGGCGAGTCGGTATCTCGAGGGCGGAGCAGCTTGCTATGACCTTGGGAACGACCTCAGGACGCCACTGCGTCCCGGGGGCGTTTCCAAATCAATCAGGACTGTGCTGTATCCAGATCCCGACGAGGTGCAAGGAGCTC
>CAYLPM010000473.1:0-5442 GCA_964385525.1 uncultured Gemmatimonadaceae bacterium | reverse complement strand
CGCGGCGGTCAGAACTGCGACATCAGCCCGACGACGATCTCACCCTCGTTGTTCGTCCGCGCGCCGCGAACGCGCGCCTCGCTGTCGTAGTTGTCCTGGAACGACAGCCGGAGCTGGAGAAATCGCGCGGCGCGGTACCCCAGGCTCGTCGTCGTCGTGAACGTGAACTCGCCGAAGCGCCCGAAGGCCGGGCGATAGAAGGTCTCTGATCGGAATTCCACCCGCTCCGTGAAGTCGTGCGTCGCGCGAAACCGCGTCGACCAGCGAGCGAGGAGGTCGTTCGGGTTCGTTGCGCCCGAGGGCGACTCCGCGGCGAGCGTCCGTTCGGCGAGGAGGGCGAGGCTCAGATCCACGGTCGAGCGCTCCCCACGGAGAAGCGCGACCTTGTGGCCGACGCCGCCGCTGTAGCGCAGCTGGATGCGCTTCTCGAGACTGGACTCGACCGTGGCGACGACGAACTGACTGTGCGGCGCGAATGGCCGCCAGTCGAGGTTGACGCTGCCGATCCACGAGCGGCGGCTCACGGCTCGGTCCCCACCATCGTCCTCCGTCTCGCCGTAGTTGAAGCGCGCCTCGGTGCGCAGGGCATGACTGCTGTCACGCCGCTCGAACGTGGTGCGCATCGTCGCCAGGGTCTGGCTGACGTTGCCGAAGAACAGGCTGGCGCTGAGCTCCGCCTCGAGACGCGTCGGGTCCTGCTGAGCCGGCAGCGCGACGGGGAGCGTCAGCGCGAGCGCGACCAGCGCGACGCGCATCACGGGACCTCCGATCCGGTCTGGGGAGGCGGCAAGGTAGCCCCGGCATGCCGGGCCGTGCACCGAAGAAACGCCGGGCCGCCGAGCGTCCTCCGACGCCACGCACCCCGCCCGCGATCGCTTCATATTGTGCGTATGTCCTCCTCTCCGAAGGCCGTGGTCCTGCTCAGCGGCGGCCTCGACTCCACGACGACGCTCGCCATCGCCAGACGCGACGGCTACGTCGTTCACGCGCTTTCGTTCCGCTACGGACAGCGCCACGCGATCGAGCTCGAGGCCGCGCAACGAATCGCCGAACGGCAGGGCGTCGCCGAGCACGTGATCGCGGAGATCGACCTCGGCATGTTCGGTGGCTCGGCGCTCACGAGCGCCGATCTCTCCGTGCCCAGGGATGCGCCGATCGGAGATCGGATTCCGGTCACGTACGTGCCCGCGCGAAACACCGTGTTTCTCTCGTTCGCTCTCGGGTGGGCTGAGGTGCTCGAGGCCGATGACATCTTCATCGGCGTGAACGCGCTCGACTACAGCGGGTACCCGGACTGTCGGCCGGAGTATCTCGAGGCGTTCGAGCGCATGGCGAACCTCGCGACGAAGCGCTCGACGGAGGGAGGGCAGCCGCTGCGCGTTCGCGCGCCGCTGCTGCATCTGTCCAAGCGGGAGATCATCGAGCTCGGCACGCGGCTCGGCGTCGACTATGCACTGACGACGAGCTGCTACGATCCGGGCCGTGCCGGCGACGCGTGCGGCCACTGCGATGCGTGCCGCCTCCGCCTGCGCGGTTTTGCCGAAGCCGGGCTCGAGGATCCGGCGGCGTATCGCGAGCGGCCGGCCGTCGCGCGGTGATCGACATGCGAAGCGGCCCGATGACGCGTCCGGAGGCGGAGGCACCGTGAGCTACACGGTGAAGGAGATCTTCTACACGCTCCAGGGCGAAGGTGCGCAGACCGGCCGCGCCGCCGTCTTCCTTCGCTTCGCGGGATGCAACCTGTGGACGGGGCGGGAGGAGGATCGGGCGGGTGCCGTCTGCCGGTTCTGCGACACGGACTTCGTCGGCACTGGACCCGACGGCGGGAAGTTCGCCGATGCGCCCGCCCTCGCACGCGCGGTCGTCGACCGCTGGCCGTGGGCGCGCACGCGTGGCGCGCGGCCCCTCGTGGTCTGCACCGGCGGCGAGCCCACCCTCCAGCTCGATGACGCACTCATCGACGCGCTGCACGACGCGGGGTTCGAGATCGCGATCGAGACCAATGGCACGCGCGTTCCGCCGGGCGGCATCGACTGGATCTGCGTGAGCCCGAAGGCCGGCGCGCCACTCGTCCTCACACGCGGCGATGAGCTGAAGCTCGTCTACCCGCAGGACGGCGCGGAGCCCGAGCGCTTCGAGCAGCTCGAGTTCCGGCACTTCTTCCTCCAGCCGATGGATGGACCGGAGCTGAACGCGAATACGCAAGCGGCGCTCGAGTACTGTCTCGCCCATCCGCGATGGCGTCTGAGCCTGCAGACGCACAAGCTGCTCGCGATTCGCTGACGGATCGCACTCGGCGAATGGCGATCGGCGTCGGATGTGCACTTGTGGCGTGCTTCCCCACACCGGTCTGGCATGTCTGACAGCCGCGCAGGTCACACAGCCTGACCGCAGAGGAACGCGGAGAAAACGACGAGGAACGCAGAGGACGGCACACCGGTCGGAGGTCTGCCCGCGACGAGCCGGACAACTGCTTTGAAAAAACGACTTCGGAACGCAATGGCTTCCCGAGGTCCGCCTGCAACAGCCTGCACGACTGCTTTGGAAACGACCTCGAAACGCAATGGCTTTCCGAGGTCGTTCATCCAAGTCATTCCGGCCCGTGGCGGTCGGGAGCTTCTTCGGTGTGCCGTCCTCTGCGATCCTCCGCGCCGCCCTCTGCGATCCTCCGCGGTTCAAAAGCAGTTCCACTTGCCTTCGACGAATCTGAATCAGTCCGCTAGGGGATCGGGATCCGCTCGATCGTCCCGTCGGGCCCCAGCCGCGCCCCCGACAGTGGAAAGTCGAGACGACCGAGCGAGTCGACGAGCGCCGCCGCGCGATGCGTCGGATCGGGGCGCGCGATCCCCGGCGGCGTCTGCACGGTCGACCGGAGCACGGCCTCGAGCACCGTGCCCTCCCCGTCGAGCGTCGCGCACGCGATGCCGCCGCGGTTCAACGGCTCGGACATCGTGAACGGCCCGTACGTGAGCAGATTACCGAGGGAGTAGATGGCGAGCGCATCGCCGTGCCACTCGATCGCGCGCATCACGTGCGGCCCATGTCCCACGACGAGATCGGCGCCCGCCGCCGTCGCCGTGCGAGCGAAGGCCACCATGTTGCCGCGATCGATGCTCCCGAGAAAAATCTCCGTGGAATCCGGCGTGCGCTGCGCCGCGGCGCCCTCGCCTCCCATGTGCATGGTCACCACGACCCGGCGATGCTCCGCCGCCGCCCGCGCGACGTGGCGCCGCACCGCATCCAGATCACGGGGATCCGGCCCGCCGGATGTGCTGAAGCCGAGCATCGCGACCGACTCGCCGTTCGCCGCGGTGACGACCGTCGCCATCGAGTCGTAGCCGGTGACGAGCACGCCGGCACGCTCGAGATGACGCCGCGTCTCCAGCAGTCCCCGCTCTCCGGCGTCCCGGGCGTGATTGTTGGCGACGTTCCCCACCATGCGCTTGTCGCCGGCGAATCGCGCGAGGGCATCCGCCGCCGCGGGCGGCTGCCGGAACGCGTAGCAGCTCGTCGATCCCGGGCGGCACTTCGGCGGTGCCGGCCCTTCGCCGATCGCGCCCTCGATGTTGAAGAGGATCACGTCCGCATCCGCCACGAGCGGGCCCAGCGGCGCCAGCAGCGCGTCCGCATTCGGGAAGGGATTCACGCGACGCCGCACGGCCCACGTCGTATCGAGATTCGTCCCGAGGAGCACGTCGCCGCCGCCACAGACGCGGAGCCGGGCTGCGCGCACTCGGGCGATGGAATCGAGTCGCGCCCGCTCCAGCGCCGCGCGCGCCAGCGAGTCGGCGCGGGCGATCGAGTCCAGACGCGCGCGCGCCGACTCCGCACGCGCGAGCGAATCCGCGCGTCGTATCGAGTCGAGCACCGCCTCGGGCGTCGGGGCCGGCGGCTCGGGCGCCGGCGGCGCTACCGGCGCGCAGGCGGCCACGAACAGCGCGAGCGCAAGGCCCGAGGCGCGGCGCGATGAGGCCGGCATGGCGGGGTGGACGACGGTCGAAGACGGCACGAGAGGGGAAGAAAACCCGGTGGCACCGGTGCTCGCAACCCCGGACACGCTGTCGCGCACGCGCCACTCTTGCCCGCCGTCCGCCTCCGACCTATCTCACTCCGAACCCGTGGGCGGCAGCGCCGCCCAATCGCCCGGCTGCGTGGAGACCGCCATGTTGACCCTCGCTCGACCGAAGCGCGCCGCGCTCGCCGTCTGTCTCTCCGTCCTTTCGGTCGGCGCGTGCGCAATCGAACCGCGCAACGTCAACGGCGAGGAGCCCGAAGCCGTCTCGCTCCTCGGCACGCGCCTCTACGCGCGCACCGACAACGGCGAGATTGCGCGCGCCGACTCCACCCTCGCCGGGTCACCCGCCGACGTGCAGCGGCTCATCGACGCGGCTGCCGCCTACGCCGGCGCGTGGCGCTTCAACGAGGCGATCGAGCTCTACACCCGGGGCATCGAGCTGGATTCGACGGACGCGCGGCTGTATCGGCACCGCGGGCACCGCTACATCTCGATCCGCCGCTTCGATGCGGCCGTCGCGGACCTAGAGCGCGCCACCGAGCTGGATTCGCTGAGCTTCGACATCGCGTATCATCTCGGGCTCGCGCACTATCTGGCCGGCCACTGGGATCGTGCCGCCGAGGTGTACGGCCGCTGCCTGACCCACGCGACGACCGCCGAGCTGCTCGCCCTCGAACGCTCCGGCACGCTGCCGGCGAGCTATCGGAGCTGCATGCGCAACGCGACCGATCCGGACTCCAGGGTGGCGATGACGGACTGGTACTACCGCACCCTGCGGCGCGCCGGGCGCGACGACGAGGCGTCCGCGCTGCTTCAGACGATCGACGAGGGGATGGACGTGGAGGACAACGCGTCCTACTACAACGCCCTGCTCTTCTACAAGAAGCTGCGCTCGGATTCGGCGCTGCTCGCGTTCGCCGAGTCGGACTCGGTGCGCTTCTCGAGCGCCGGCTACGCGCTGGCGACCTGGCGTCTCGCCGAGGGTGACACGGCGGGCGCGGTCTCGCTCCTCCAGCGCATTGCGCGCGGGAGCCACTGGCCCGGATTCGGGGTCATCGCCTCTGAAGTCGAGTTGGCGAGGCTCGCGAGGCGTTAGCGCGGCTGCGCGGGTCAGGGCTCGCCGGGCCACGGAGCGACGGCCCGCACGAGGGCGGCAACTGTCCGGATTCGAACAGGCCGTCCCGATTCCGGTCACATCAGGCCGCTGAAACTCTCCCCAACCCCTTTCCGTATCATGGGTTGCGGACTTCAATAACGGGCATGGAGATTCCATTGACTCCAAACCATTGGAGCCCCCGTAGTGTCAGACCATTAGTCAACCGGGACGAACCTTGGACATCCCACGCAAGGCACCACCGAAAACCAAGAAGTACGTGTTGACCGGCCTCGGCGTTGCCGGCGTCGTCTTCGTGACCGTCGCGCTCAGC
>CAYLPM010000472.1:0-1962 GCA_964385525.1 uncultured Gemmatimonadaceae bacterium | reverse complement strand
TTGCACTCCCCATCAATGTAGCCCGGAGCCCGCGCTCCGCCGAGCGGTGCCGGCCAACGCTCATCTTGCCCGTTCCAGGGGAAGGGTGCTAACGTGATCCCGCGCAGCAGGACGCACCCCGTCCGCGGGAAGGGCCGAGCCCACCTGTAAAAGAAGGTTCAGGTACAATTTCGATCTTCTTTCAGCCCGCACCGCGGACACGGGCACGATGAAAGGAGATCTCATGTCCGAGCCGACCTCCCGGCTGCCCGCGCGTCCGTCGCTGGAGCAGCTCCGCAAGCGCGCTAAGGAGCGCCTCGACGCGCTGCGCGCCTCCGATCCTTCCGCGACGCTGGCCGACGCGCAGCTCGCGATCGCCCGCGAGCTCGGCTTCCCGAGCTGGCCGAAGCTCGTGCACCACGTCGAGGACGTTCGCGCATCCGGCCGCCTCGCCGACTTCGAGAGGCTCGCCGACGATCTGCTCGCCGGCTACCACGGTGACCAGCAAGCGCTGCGCCGGCTGATCGCGCACTTCGGCGTCAACTACGACCCCGAGCAGGTGCGCACACGGGTGCGCAGCATGATCGACGACGCGCGGGGTGCTGCCGGCGATCCGAGCGTCGACGACGTCAGGCTCATGGTCGCGCGCCAGTACGGACTCGAGAGCTGGTCCGCGTTCGCCGAGGCGCTCGCGCAGCCGCCCGACGATGCGTCCGCGTCGCCGCTCGGGCTGAGCGCCGCGCCGCCCTTCTATCGCGTCGACCGCGCGAAGCGCACGATTCTGCCTCGGCCGCCACTCACGGACCGCGACTGGGATACGCTGTTCGAGGTCATGCACGAGCACGGCCTGACCGGCATCGAGACATCGGCGATCACCGATCGCGCGATGGAGAAGCTGTCGCGGCTCGACTTCGTCACGCACGTGAACATCGGCGGTGCGCAGGCGCTGAGCGACGACGGGCTGCTCCACCTCGCGCGGATGCCGCAGCTCGAGGAGCTCGAACTGGGCGGATGGCACTGTCCGCTCACGGATCGCGGGCTCGAGGTGCTGCGCCATCTCCGCAATCTGCGACGCTGCTCGATGGGCTGGGCGCAGCGCATCACCGATGCCGGCGTGGCCAACCTGTCGTTCTGCGATCGGCTGGAAAGCGTGAACCTCATGGGCACGCCGACCGGTGATGGCACCATCAACGCGCTGCGCGGCAAGCGCGAGCTCCGCCGCTTCAAGACGGGGAAGCTGGTCACCGATGCCGGGATCCCTCTGCTCCAGGACTTCCCCGCGTACCGGACGTGGCGGGACGACATCGAGGTGACGTATGATCTCATGAGCTTTCAGGGTGAGCCGCACAGCCTGATGCTCGACGGTCCGTTCACCGACCGAGGGCTCACGCGCCTCGCCGGTCTCGATGGCCTCTTCAGCCTGAGCTTCTTCTGGCATTCGCCCGCGTTCACGGGAGCCGGGCTCGCCGCCCTGTCCGCGCTCCCCAACCTCGGCTTCGTCGGATGCCAGGGCGAGCGCTGCGACGACATCGCCATGCGCAGCATTGCTGCGATCCCCAAGCTCCGCATGCTCATGGCGCAGGGCACCGTCGCCACCGATGATGGCTTCGAGGCGCTGAGCCGCTCGCGGACGCTCGAGCATCTCTGGGGACGCGAGTGCCCCAACCTGACGAGCCGAGGATTTCGCGCGCTGTCGACCATGCCTGCGCTGAAGGGCCTTGCGGTGAGCTGCAAGCGCGTGGATGACGCCGCGCTCTCGACGCTGCCGAACTTCCCCGCACTGGGGTTCCTCATGCCGATGGATGTGTCCAATGATGGCTTCCGCCACGTCGGCCGGTGCGAGGGGCTCACGTCGCTGTGGTGCATGTACTGCCGCGACACGGGCGACGAGGCGACCGCGCACATCGAGAACCTGAAGCTCGAGCTCTACTACGCGGGCAAGACCCGCATTACCGATCGGAGCCTCGAGATCCTCTCGCGGAT